>NZ_LIRG01000378.1:0-7236 GCF_001419695.1 Streptomyces prasinopilosus | reverse complement strand
AGATCGCGATGTCGCCGGTGCCGAGCACCCGGCCGTTGCGCAGCCGGGCGTGCAGGGAGGTGGAGAGGTCCTGGCCCTCCCACCCGGACAGGTGGCCGGTCGGCAGGTCGCAGCCCGCGGACGTCAGCAGGGGGAGTGCCGCCATCAGCCACTCGCTGGAGACCGCCTCCGCCTGCGCGTACGCCGCGTGGCTGAGGGCCGGGCCCTCGAAGCCGGCGCCGCCGCGCGCCGCGCGCACCGTCCGGTCGATGGCCGTCCGCAGTTCCGAGGCGCCGTGGAACCCGTTGACCTGGGTCTCCATCGGCAGCTTGGCGCCCTGGGCGCGCCAGGTCCGCTGCCGTTCGGGGGGCTCGGCGACGCGCCGCAGGCCGTGGCCCGCGGCCGGCGCGCTGACGTCCCGCAGCCGGGACAGTGCCGTCAGGTCCTTCTCCAGCGCCCGGTACACCAGGTGCCTGCCGTTCATCGAGGCCCGGTGGACCGTGCCGTCGGGGCAGTGCAGGGCCAGTTCCACGTCGATCGGCACCCGCATCCGGACGGCGGGCGCGCTCGCGTCGACGATGGTGCGGATGCCGGCCTGGGTGCGGATGGTCTCCCCGGACCGCGTCGCCGCCGCCGAGCCGAAGCCCGCGCCGAGCATCCCGCCGGTGGACCGCACTCCTCCGCCGCCGGGCTCGCCGGCCCCGGTCACCGAGCCGCTCAGCCCCGTGGAGGTCGCCTGTTCGGTGCCCTTCGCCCGGTCCGCCACCGCGACCGTGGCGAACTCCATGTCCCGGTCGCCGTCGGCGCGGCCGCCCGGCTCGGCGTCCCCGGTGCGCCGCACGGTCAGGACCGCCCGGTAGCGGCGGAGGCGGTCGCGGAACAGCTCCACCGCGACCCCTCCGTCCATGGCGCCGGAGAGTAGGCCGACGGCGCCGTCCCGGTCCAGGACGCGCAGCAGGCGCTGCACGTTGCGGTACTCGTCGTCGGTCTGCCGGTCGGGCAGCAGTTCCCGGGCGAGGGAGCGGGGGAGCCGGCCGCGCAGCTCGCCCAGCAGCGGAACGAGGTCGGGCATGTCCTCGACCAGGCCGAATCCGAGCGGCAGCCGCTCGCCGAGCACGGGCGGCGGGGGCGGTGCCGGTGCGGTCTCCTCCCCGGCGAGCGGCGCGCGGTCACCGGCCGCCGACGAGCCGCCCGCCGGGGCGGAGGCGGAGGCGAGGGCGGAGGCGGAGCCCGGGGCCGGGGCGCCCGGCGCCGACAGGCCCGCCGCCGCGAGCTGTTCCCCGGTCAGCCACACGCCGACCGCGCCGGGGACCGTCTGCTCGGCCGCCCTGACCTTGGTGCCCGACAGTCCGGTGGTCACCTCCGCGACCATGTGCACCAGCAGGTCGCACTGGACCAGGTGGAAGTCCCGGCCCCGGGGCACGACGGAGTTGCGTTCCACGGTGCCGGTCGTCGCGGCGCCCTCGACGGTGCGCCGGTGCGAGGTCCGGCCGTGGAAGGCGCTCTCACCTATCTGGAAGCCGTCGCCGGTCTCCCGCCCGGAGAGGCCGTAGGCGGTCGACTGGGAGACCGTGCGCGACTTCTGCCCGGACGCCTGGTGGCCGCCGAGCGCCATGTTCTCGGTGCCGGGCCCCTTGGCCGTGGTCACGACGCGGGGGTGGACGAGTGCGAACCGGGTGCCGACCGCCCCCTTCAGGCCCTGGATCCGTCGCGGGTAGCGCAGGTCGTCGACGACCCAGCCGGTGCCGACGGCCTGCCGGAGCGCGGCCTTGACGGCCCCCGGGCCCAGCTGGGACTCGATGGCCTGCCGCGGCGCCAGCCCTTCGACGGCGAGGGCGTTGTCGGGCCGGTCCGGCGCGGCCGCCTCGGACAGCAGCCGGTAGGCGAGGTCGCGGACCGCCCTGGCGTCCCCGACCGTCTCCACGAACTGCCAGTCCCGCACCTGCCGTCCGCGGGCCACGGGGGCGCCGCCGGTCAGCGCGCCGATGCCGGCCGACTCCACCTCCCGGTGGCGCGGGCGCACCTGGGCGGCCCGGTCCCGTATCCGGCCGGCCCGGCCGGGGTCGACGGTGAACCCGGTGGGGGTGGTGAGCCGCACGTCCTGCGTCTCCAGGCGCAGCGGGTCGCCGTCGGCCGCGCCGGACGAGGAGGCGATCGTCTCGGCCTCGGGCTCGTGCCGCCCGGGCATGCCGGGGCTGATCGTCCGCAGCGCCTTGCGCTCCCGGGTCACCTTGGTCACCCGGACGGCCAGGTCGAGGGTGGCGCCGAAGGAACTGCGTTCGGGCTGGCCGCTGTTGAGCGAGTCGCCGCGCACCGACGGTCCCGCCTGCACCGACCGCCCCGAGGTCAGCCCCCAGGTGCGGCTCGCCCCGGCGGAGACGACGCCCGGCACGAGCTGGAGCTGCACCCCCACCCTGCTGGAGACGCTCCGTGCACTGGACTGCCCGGTCTGCGAGCTGCCGCCGGTGCCGGAACTGCTGCGCACCAGCCAGTCCGAGGTCTCGCCCAGGTAGTCCACCGGTCCGAGGCTGCCGGTGACCGTGACCTGCACGTCGTGCGCGTGCAGGGCGGACTTGCGGCGCAGCCGGACCGGGATGCCGGTGGACAGCAGCTGGTCCTTGTTGGCACGGATGTTGGTCTGCGACAGCACCGCCAGCAGGTTCCGGTAGTTGGTGCGCTGCTGCTCGGCCGCGTCGTCCGCCAGCGGCGGGGCGAGGGGAGCCGCGCCGCCGAACTCCCGGGGCAGGTAGCCGGCGAGCCGGGGGTCGGTCGCGAACAGCCGCTCGACCGCCCTGAGCAGCGGCGCCGCGTCGAAGCGGCCCAGCGCCACGCTCGCTCCCCTGCCGCCGAACGGCAGCGCCCGCTCGGGCAGCGGGTCGCCGGCCTCGTCCGTGGTCCGCACCAGGTCGCCGCCGGCGACTCCCTCCGGCAGCGGCAGGCCCAGCGCCTGCGCCTCCTCGGCCCGCATGCTCACCATGACGTCGACGTCGTGGGCGGCGGTGCGGGGACCGGTCGCCGCCCGGGCCCCGGTCCCCTCGACCGTCAGCCGGAACAGGCCCCGGTACAGCGCCTTCTCGCCGCGCACCTCGGCGCCCTGCCGGGTGGTGGCGGCGCGTTCGTCCTTCACGGCACGGCTGCGCGAGGCACCGGCCGCGGTCAGCTGCGACAGCCGCAGCACCTGCCCGACCGAGGGCCCGCCGAAGGCCAGCGCGGGTCCGGCGCCGGCGTGCGCGGATCCGCCCTCGGCCCGGGTGCCGGAGACGGTCAGCGCGGACTGCTGGTGGGTCCGCAGCTGGGTCCGGCCGATGCCCCACGCCGGTGCCATGGAGAGGACCTCGGCGCGCATCCGGTAGGAGCCCTTGACCTCGCCGTCGGCCGAGGTGAGGTCCTCGCCCATCACCCAGCCCGCCAGCAGCCGCGGCAGGTCCTCGGTCAGGGTCGCCGCCGACGTGGCCTCGTACAGATGGGGACGGCCCGGGGCGCCGGGCGCCGTCAGCCGGGGGTGCAGGACGGAGGCCACCTTGTCGTACAGGCCGCCGCCCCCGGCGTGCGGCGTGCCCGCGTCCGTCACGGCCAGCGGCGCCAGCGAGTCGGCCAGCGCCACCTCGTGCGCGGTGTCCGCCGCCAGGGGCGCCGCGTGGGCCGGGGACCCGGTCCCGGCCGGCACCAGGTGCTCGCGCGGCACCCGCTGGGTGAGGGTGCCCGGTCCGCTCGCGGTGTGCGGCGTACGGTCGTGCGCGCCGCGTGCGACGCGCACGTGGAACCGCACGTGCCGTTCCACCTCCACGGAACCGCCGTCGCTGCGCAGGGTGCGCGGCTCGGAGACGGTTGTCGCGGTGTGGTTCCCGGTGGCCGAGGTGACCCCGGCGTCCCCGGCGGCCTCGACGCCCGCCCAGACGGCCGGGGCCACCGGCCACAGCGCCCGGCCCGCCGCGCGGAAGCCGGCGTTGCCGGTCCTGTGGGTGCCGCTGTTGCCGGTGCCCGCGGAGTTGCGCAGGCTGTCGACCTTGATGTCGGCGCCCTCGGTCTCGGCCGCCACGGCGTCCGCGCCGAGTGCGGCGGCCCGGCCGTCGGCCGTCGCCCGCGGGGCGTCGGCGGCGAGGAAGGTGCCGGGGGCGTCGGCGGCGCCGGGCACGACGCGGACCGTGACGTCGCGCACGCCGCCCCGGCCGCGCACCACGAAGGAGCGGCCCTGCCCGAAGAACGACTCGGGGCGCGCGGCGAGTTCGGCGCCGATGCGGTCGGCCTCCCCGGTGTCCCCGGCGGCCCGTGCCACCTCGTCGCGGACGAAGCCGTGTCCGGTCAGGCCGCTGGTGAAGGACAGGCCGCCGGCCCGGAGGTCCTTCAGGTAGGGCGGCAGGACGCGCTCGTGCTCGACGGGCGGCAGGGGCGCGGGCGGGTCGAGGACGGCGCCGCCGGCCCGCGCGCGCTGGACGTCGCGCATCACCAGGCTCGCCGCCGCGTTGCCCGCGGTCCGCTGGAGCGCGAGCAGTCCCCGCCGGTCGAGCGGCGCGGAGGCCGCGAGCGGGGCCGGTGCCGTCGCCGGGAGCGCGGTCGGGGCGGCGGACCGTCCCGACGCGGCGGTGGCCGCTCCGCCACCGGGCCCGCCGGTCGCCTTCTGCTGAGCGCGCACGCGTGTACCCCTGTGTCGACGTGACGAGTTCTCCGGCGGCGTGCGGCCGCCCGGGCGGGGCGCCGACCGCGATGGATCATAAGGCAGCCGCAGGGCGTCCACCAGGTGGATGGGAAGTTAACTCTGCTGTAATTTGTGCGACTTCGCGTGCGGGCCCGGACGCCGTCAACCGGGCTCGGACGCGGTCGACCGGACCCGGACGCGGTCGCCCGGCCGCGGCCGTCCCGTCCGCCGCGGCCTCCCCGCCCACCGCGTCCGCCGTGCCGGTGCCGTGCGCTCCCGGGGCCCCGGAACCAACCGGATTCCCCCGGCGTGTTCGTGGGCAGGGAGGGGTGCGGGGAGGGCGCCCGGGGCTGTCCGGGGTTCGCTCGCGGGCCGGAATCCCCGGTGACCGCACCGCCGTCGGAGCGAGGTCGTGCCGAGGCCGGTGCGCAGGCCGCTTCCCGCGGCGATACTTGCGGGGACGAATGACCACGGGGGAGGTCGAGTGACCCACACGCCGAGCGGCGGCGCGGCACCACCCGGCCCGGGCGCGGCACCGCCCGCGACGCCCGCCGTGTCCGCGACGCCCGCCGTACCGCCGCGGTCGCCCAGGGCGTGGGTTCCGTACTGCCCGTGTTCGCCGCGCGCGCGGGCGGCGGGATCATCGAGGACGTCGACGGCAACCGTCTGATCGACTTCGGCTCGGGCATCGCGGTGACCTCGGTCGGCGCCTCCGCCGAGGCCGTCGTGCGCCGTGCCGCCGCCCAGCTCGCCGACTTCACGCACACCTGCTTCATGGTCACGCCGTACGAGGGGTACGTGGCCGTGGCCGAGGCGCTCGCCGAGCTGACCCCCGGCGACCACGCCAAGAAGTCGGCCCTGTTCAACAGCGGCGCCGAGGCCGTCGAGAACGCCGTCAAGATCGCGCGGGCCTACACCAAGCGGCAGGCGGTCGTGGTGTTCGACCACGGCTACCACGGCCGCACCAACCTCACCATGGCGCTGACCTCGAAGAACATGCCCTACAAGCACGGCTTCGGTCCGTTCGCGCCCGAGGTGTACCGCGTTCCGGTCGCCTACGGCTACCGCTGGCCGACCGGCCCCGACCAGGCGGGCCCGGAGGCCGCCGCCCAGGCCATCGACCAGATCTCCAAGCAGGTCGGTGCCGGGAACGTGGCCGCGATCGTCATCGAGCCGGTCCTCGGCGAGGGCGGGTTCATCGAGCCGGCCAAGGGCTTCCTGCCCGCGATCGCCGAGTTCGCCGCGGACAACGGCATCGTGTTCGTCGCCGACGAGATCCAGTCCGGCTTCTGCCGCACCGGCCAGTGGTTCGCCTGCGAGGACGAGGGCATCGTCCCGGACCTGATCACCACCGCGAAGGGCATCGCCGGCGGCCTCCCGCTCTCCGCCGTGACCGGACGCGCCGAGATCATGGACGCGGCCCACTCCGGCGGCCTCGGCGGCACCTACGGCGGCAACCCGGTGGCCTGCGCGGGCGCGCTCGGCGCCATCGAGACGATGAGGGAACTGGACCTCAACGCCCGGGCGAAGGCGATCGAGGCGGTCATGAAGACCCGGCTGACCGCGATGGCCGAGAAGTTCGACCTCATCGGCGACGTCCGCGGCCGCGGCGCCATGATCGCCATCGAGCTGGTCAAGGACCGTGCGACCAAGGAGCCGGCCCCGGAGGCGACGGCGGCCCTGGCCAAGGCCTGCCAGCAGGAGGGTCTGCTGATCCTGACCTGCGGCACCTACGGCAACGTCCTGCGCTTCCTGCCGCCGCTGGTCATCGGCGAGGACCTGCTGAACGAGGGCCTGGACATCCTCGAGCAGGCGTTCGCACGCCTCTGAACGGGCGCACGTGCGCGTCCGGAGCCCCGACGGTGCGGGTGAGCCGCCCGGCGGCGCCGCCGGGACGCGGACGGCGGAGCGTGTGAAGAAGGTGTGCGGGGTGGATGGCGGGGACCCGTGGGCCCTGTCGCGGGTCCACCCCCTGCCGTAGGTTCTACCGGGACAAGAGATACACCCGCCCGCGGGAAACCGTGAGCGGTACGGGTCGAGGCCTCCCCGGCTTCGCCCTGGTCGTGTCCTCGCGCACACAACCGGAGGCCCCGGTCTCCGGGTCTCCTCACGATCGGACGGCCGCCCGCCCCACACCCCCCGGGGCGCGCGGCGTTCCGGTCCGGACGGCAGCCCACGCGTCACGCGCGGCAGGCCGTTCACCGAAGGGCCGGTGCTCTCCCCCCTTGCACCGGCCCTTCGGCGTGTCCCGTCCCCGGGGCCCGCCGCCGTGAACGGCCGCGCGCGAGCGGATGCGAAGCTGTGCACCATGCTGCTGCTCGGGCCCCCCGTCCTCCTCCTCGCGCTGATCACCTGGCAGGTCGTCGCCGACGGTCCCCTGGTGGACCTGGACGAACGGCTGAGCGGGGCGCTCGTCCGGCCGGACCGGACCTCCGAACTGCTCGCCGACCTCGGCAACACCGAGGTGGCCGTGCCCGCCCTGGCGGCCGCCCTGGCGTACGCCGCGTGGCGGGGGCGTGCCGCGGGCCGGGACCGCTGGTGGCTGCCGCCCGCGGCCGGAGCCGTGGCGATGGCCCTGGTCCCCGTGCTCGTCGTGCCCCTGAAGGCCTGGACCGACCGCC
>NZ_LIRG01000377.1 GCF_001419695.1 Streptomyces prasinopilosus | reverse complement strand
CGAGGTCGTCGTCGCCGACCTGAGCGAGGGCATCCCCGCCGAGCTGGCCGGGCGTGAGATCAACGGCGTGCTGATCCAGTACCCGGGTGCCTCCGGTGCCGTACGCGACATCAAGCCGGTGATCGACCGGGCGCACGAGCTGGGCGCGCTCGTCACCGTCGCCGCCGATCTGCTCGCCCTCACGCTGCTGACGTCCCCCGGCGAACTCGGGGCGGACATCGCGGTGGGCACGACGCAGCGCTTCGGCGTGCCGATGGGCTTCGGCGGACCGCACGCCGGATACATGGCCGTGCAGGAGAAGATGGCGCGCAGCCTGCCCGGCCGGCTCGTCGGTGTCTCCGTCGACGCGGACGGGAACCGGGCCTACCGGCTCGCGCTCCAGACCCGTGAGCAGCACATCCGCCGGGAGAAGGCCACCAGCAACATCTGCACCGCCCAGGTGCTGCTCGCCGTCATGGCCGGCATGTACGCCGTGTACCACGGCCCCGAGGGGCTGAGGACCATCGCGTGGCGCACCCACCGCTACGCGACCGTCCTCGCCGAAGGGCTCCGGGCCGGCGGCGTGGAGATCGTCCACGACTCCTACTTCGACACGCTGACCGTCCGGGTCCCGGGGCGTGCCGCCGAGGTCGTGGCCGCCGCCCGGGACAACGGCGTCAACCTGCACCTCGTCAACGCCGACCTCGTCTCGGTCGCCTGCGACGAGACCACCACGCGTGACCGGCTCGCCGCCGTGTGGAGCGCCTTCGGTGTCGAGGGGGACGTCGCGTCCCTGGACGCGGTCGTGCGCGACGCCCTCCCGGACGCCCTGCTGCGCACCGACGAGTACCTGACGCACCCCGTCTTCCACCAGCACCGCTCCGAGACCGCGATGCTGCGCTACCTGCGCCGGCTCGCCGACCGCGACTACGCGCTGGACCGCGGCATGATCCCCCTGGGCTCCTGCACCATGAAGCTCAACGCGACCGCGGAGATGGAGCCCATCACCTGGCCCGAGTTCGGGCAGCTGCACCCCTTCGCGCCGGCCGGGCAGGCCCAGGGCTACCTCACGCTCATCCGCGAGCTGGAGGAGCGGCTCGCGGAGGTCACCGGCTACGACAAGGTGAGCCTCCAGCCCAACGCGGGGTCCCAGGGCGAACTGGCCGGGCTGCTCGCCGTCCGCGGCTACCACCGGGCCAACGGCGACGACCAGCGCACCGTCTGCCTCATCCCGTCCTCCGCGCACGGCACCAACGCCGCCAGCGCCGTCATGGCCGGCATGAAGGTCGTCGTCGTGAAGACGGCCGAGGACGGCGAGGTCGACATCGACGACCTGCGCGCGAAGATCGAGCGGTACCGCGACGAGCTGTCGGTGCTGATGATCACGTACCCCTCGACGCACGGAGTGTTCGAGGAGCACGTCGCCGACATCTGCGCGGCCGTGCACGAGGCCGGCGGCCAGGTGTACGTGGACGGCGCGAACCTCAACGCGCTGGTCGGGCTGGCCAAGCCCGGACACTTCGGCGGGGACGTCTCGCACCTGAACCTGCACAAGACCTTCTGCATCCCGCACGGCGGCGGCGGTCCCGGCGTCGGCCCGGTCGGCGTGCGGGCGCACCTGGCGCCGTACCTGCCGAACCACCCGCTGCAGCCCGAGGCCGGACCGGAGACCGGGATCGGGCCCATCTCCGCGGCGCCGTGGGGCTCGGCGGGCATCCTGCCCATCTCGTGGGCGTACGTCCGGCTGATGGGCGGCGAGGGGCTCAAGCGGGCCACCCAGGTGGCGGTGCTCAGCGCCAACTACATCGCCAAGCGCCTCGAGCCGCACTACCCCGTGCTGTACACCGGCCCCGGCGGACTGGTCGCGCACGAGTGCATCATCGACCTGCGCCCCCTGACCAAGGCGACCGGCGTGAGCGTGGACGACGTGGCCAAGCGGCTGATCGACTACGGCTTCCACGCGCCGACGATGTCGTTCCCGGTGGCCGGGACGCTGATGATCGAGCCGACCGAGTCCGAGGACCTGGCCGAACTCGACCGGTTCTGCGAGACGATGATCGCGATTCGCGCGGAGATCGAGAAGGTCGGCTCCGGTGAGTGGCCCGCGGACGACAACCCCCTGCGCAACGCCCCGCACACCGCCGCCGCGCTCGGCGGGGAGTGGGAGCACGCGTACAGCCGCCAGGAGGCCGTCTTCCCGACCGGGGTGAGTGCCGCCGACAAGTACTGGCCGCCGGTGCGCCGCGTCGACCAGGCCTTCGGCGACCGCAACCTGGTGTGCTCCTGCCCGCCGCTGGAGGCGTACGAGGACTGACCCCGCGGGCGGTCCCACGGGACCGGAACCGGGACCGGCGGCCGGGGCGCGACGCCCGGCGCCGGCACCGGTGTCGAGAAGTGGAGGGGCTCCGCTCCGGCCGCACGGCCGGAGCGGAGCCCCTCGTCGTACTCCCGTCCGTCCCGCCGGGCCCGGCGCCGGGGCCGGGCCGCTTCCGCGCGTCAGACGCGGTCGATGTGGACGTTCGTCGATTTCACCCGTGCCGTGGCCTCCATGCCGACCTCCAGGCCGAGTTCCTCGACGGCCTCGCGGGTCAGCAGCGAGACCAGCCGGTGCGGGCCCGCCTGGATCTCGACCTGGGCGGCCACGTCGCCGAGCTTGATCGCCGTGACGATGCCGGGGAAGGCGTTGCGCGCCGAGGTGTACGGCGTCCCCTCCTCGGCCGTGCCGGCCCTCGCGAGGTCCACCGAGAACGCGGCCAGGTCCCGCCCGTCGATGAGCCGCCGCCCCCCTTCGTCGCGGTGGGTGGTGACCCGGCCCGCGTCCGCCCAGCGGCGGGCGGTGTCCGGGCTGACGCCGAGCAGCCGCGCTGCCTGGCCGATCGTGTAGGACTGCATGCCGATCACGATAGGGCGGGCGCAGGAGCCGGGCGGCGCGGGGGCGACGAGGACGAGCGGATTCCGCGCCCTCGTTCGTAAAGTTCGCCAGATGACCCGAAAGTTTCGCATTCCTTCGGGGGCGGTGCGGTGCCGCTCGGGATCTTCGGGAGCCGTTGCCACGCCCTGGTCGTCCGCCGTGGACCGGACCCCCGGAAGGGCCGTGGTCCGGACCGCCGGTGGGGGTGGAGAGGACGCTCCGGGACCGGCCGACCGGCAGGGGCTCCGTCCCCCGGAGGGCGGCAGGGGGCCCCGAGCCGGCCCGGTGGACGGCGAACTCGGCGCATGGGGCGCGGGGTTGGGGCAGATTCACCGCGTACAAGGGGTTGCCACCGTTTGGCGGCTGTCCCTAGGGTGCGGCAACAGCGCATGTTTCTGGATCTGTTCCGAAATTTTCGAACCAGTGGGTGGGTGCGGAGACGCCCGCCCCCGACTCCAAGGAGCGCACGACATGGGCGACCCGGCACTGTCCCGCCGCGGCTTCCTGGCGGCCTCCGCCGCGGCCGGCCTGGGCATCACGGCACTGAGCGCGTGCGGCGGCGACTCGGACGGAGGGGCGTCGGGGACGACCACGATCGAGTGGTGGAACATCTCCACCACCCAGCCGGCGAAGGACGTCTGGGCCGCTCTCGCCCGGAAGTTCGAGAAGCGGAACCCCACGGTCAGGATAAAGATCGTGCAGCTCGAGAACGACGCCTACAAGTCCAAGATGACCGCGCTGACCGCCTCCGGGAAGCTGCCGGACATCTTCCACACCTGGGGCGGCGGCGTGCTCAAGCAGCAGGTCGACGCGGGGCTCGTCGAGGACCTCACCGGCTCCACCAAGGCGTTCGCCGACGGCCTGCTGCCGGTCGCCAAGGAGCCCTACCTCCTCGACGACAAGCTGTACGGCATCCCGTTCGACATCGGCATGGTCGGCTTCTGGTACAACAAGGCGCTCTTCGAGAAGGCCGGGATCGCCGAGCCGCCGACCACCTGGAGCGGGTTCCTGGACGCGGTGGGCAAGCTGAAGGCCGCCGGGGTCACGCCGATCGCCCTGGCCGGCAAGGAGACCTGGACCGGCATGTACTACTGGGCGTACCTCGCGATGCGCACCGCCGGTGTCGACGCCCTCGCGAAGGCCGACGCGGACGACGACTTCACCGGACCCGGCTTCGTCGAGGCCGGAGAGCACCTCAAGGCCCTCGTCGACCTGGAACCGTTCCAGAAGGGCTTCCTCGGCGCCTCCTACTCCACTCCCACCGGCCAGGCCGCCGCGGTCGGCAACGGCAAGGCGGCCATGGAACTGATGGGCCAGTGGGCCCCCGTCGTCCAGGCCGACGCGGGCAAGGGCCTCGGCGACGATCTCGGCTTCTTCCCGTTCCCGGCCGTCGAGGGCGGCAGGGGCACCATCACCGAGGTGTTCGGCGGGGGCGGCGGACACGCGCTGCGCCGGGGCGCGCCGCAGGCCGCGGTCGACTTCCTGGAGTTCTTCGCCTCCGAGACGACGGACCGCGAACTGGTCGAGAAGACCGGGGTGCTGCCCGTGGTCCCGGCCGCCGAGAAGGCACTGACCGACGCCAACCTCCAGGCCGTGCAGGAACAGCTCAAGGGCACCACCGGCTTCCAGCTCTACCTCGACCAGGCCTACGCCCCCGCTCTCGGCCAGGAGGTCAACACCTCCGTCGGCGCCCTCATCGCCGGCTCCAAGTCCCCCGGGCAGGTCGCCGAGTCCCTCACGAAGACGGCGAAGGAAGAGCAGTAGCCGGCGATGACCTCCACGTTCCTGCCGGACAAGAGGACCGGCGCCGAGACCGATCCCCCGCCCCCGCCCACCGCCGGCGCGCGCGGAGGCCGGCGCCGGCGCACGCGGCACTGGCTCACCGCGGTCGGCTTCCAGGTGCCCGCGCTGGTGCTGTTCGGCGTCCTGGTGCTGCTGCCGATCCTGTTCGCCGTGTACGCCGCCTTCTTCCGGTGGGGCGGCTTCGGCATGCCGTCCGACTTCGTCGGCGGCGACAACTTCGTCCGGCTGTTCCAGGACCCCGTGTTCCTGGGCGACCTGTGGCGCTGCTTCCTGCTGGTCGTCCTCTCGCTCGTCCTCCAGCTGCCGTTCGCGCTGGCCCTGGCCGTGGCGCTGAACCAGCGCGTACGCGGCCGGGCCGTGTACCGCATGCTGTTCTTCGCCCCGTACGTGCTGTCCGAGGCCATCACCGGGGTGCTGTTCGCGATGATCTTCGCCCCCGGCGAAGGGCTCGCCGACGAACTCCTGGGCAAGGTGGGGCTCGAAGGCCTCGGCGGGGAGTGGTTCGCCGATCCCGACATGGTGATGGCGACCCTCTTCCTGGTCATGACCTGGAAGTACTTCGGTTTCCACATGATGCTCCACCTGGCCGGGCTCCAGGCCGTCCCCAGGGAGCTGACCGAGGCGGCGCTGATCGACGGCGCGGGACCCTGGCAGCGCTTCCGCAACGTCACCCTGCCGCTGCTGGCACCCACCCTGCGCATCAGCGTCTTCCTGTCGGTGATCGGCGCCATCCAGCTGTTCGACCTGGTGTGGGTGATCACCCAGGGCGGCCCCGACCACCACTCCGAGACCATGGCCGTGACCATGTTCCAGTACGGCTTCAAGCGCTACCAGGTCGGCTACGCCAGCGCGATCAGCGTGGTCATGTTCGGCATCAGTTTCGTCTTCGCCCTCGCCTACCAGCGCTTCGTGCTGCGCCGGGACCTCGAAGGGGCGACCACGACCATGCGCGGAGGCGGAGAATGACGCACCCCCGGAAACGGACCGCCCTGCGTGCGTCCGCGTCCGCACCGGTGCCCCCGGCCGGATCCGCGGGCGGGCCGGCACCCGGAACCGGGTCCGGGCCACGGCCCCCGCGCCCCCTGCGGACCCTGCCGTTACACCTCGTCCTGATCGCCGTCGGCGCGGTGATGGCGGTGCCCCTGCTGTACGCCGTGCTGTCCGGGTTCAAGTCCACCGACCAGCTCTCCGGCAACCCCGTCGGGCTGCCCGACCCGTGGGTGGGCGCCAACTACACCGGCATCCTCGCCTCCGGCGACTTCTGGCGGCTGGTCGGCAACAGCACGCTGATCGCGGTCGCCACGGCCCTGATCGTGGTCGCGGTGTCCGCGCTGGCGGCGTTCTCCTTCGCCCGGTTCGCCTTCCGGGGACGGGAAGTGCTGTTCACGCTGTTCACGATGGGGCTGATGTTCCCGTTCGCGGTGGCCGCGCTGCCGCTGTTCCTGCTGCTGCGTTCCATGGGCCTGCTGGACAACCCGCTCGGCGTGATCCTCCCGCAGGCCGCCTTCGGCCTGCCGATGACGATCATCATCCTGCGCGGGTTCTTCCGGCAGATCCCGGGGGAGCTGGAGGAGGCGGCCACGCTCGACGGCTGCAGTCCGTTCGGCTTCTTCTGGCGGGTGCTGCTGCCGATGGCACGGCCCGCGCTGGGCACCGTCTCGGTGCTCGCGGTGGTCACCAGCTGGAACAACTTCTTCCTGCCGCTGCTGGTGTTCACCGACGACACCTGGTGGACCATCCCCATAGGCGTCCAGCAGTTCCAGGGCCAGTACTCCGCGGACACCGCGCGGGTCTTCGCCTACCTCGTCCTGGCCATGGTTCCCGCGCTCGCCTTCTACTCGGTCGCCGAGCGCCAGCTCGTCGGCGGCCTGACCGCAGGCGCGACCAAGGGGTGACGCATACACGTCCGGTACGTGACGGCGCGTGACGGACCCCGGATATGCGTCGGGGCCGGGTCGCGGGAGTCCCGCGGTCCGGCCCCCGGTGTTCCGTGGGCGGGCTCCGCTCCGCCCGGCAGGGCTAGGCGGTGGTCATCGCCTGGGTGGTGCCCCGGGAGCGCTGCGGGGCGATGCACCTGCCGTCGGGCAGGAGCTCACCGGTGTCCTCGAAGAGCACGACACCGTTGCACAGCAGGCTCCAGCCCTGCTCCGGGTGGTGCGCCACGAGACGGGCGGACTCCCGGTCGGCGGAATCGGCTGCGGGGCAGGGTGACTGGTGCTGGCACATGGAAGGGATCTTTCGCTTCGGCGTGACCTGTGGGCTGGCTGTCGTTTCAGTTCCGCGGCGTGAAGCTTCGTTCATGGCCGCCCCCCGTGGTGATGGGCCCGTCGCGACGGGCCCATCACCACGG
>NZ_LIRG01000376.1:16067-16317 GCF_001419695.1 Streptomyces prasinopilosus | reverse complement strand
GTGGTGGAGTGCACCGGCGGGGTTCCGTGCGGGGTGCGGCGGGACCGGGTCTCCTTGTCGAGGTAGGTCTTCGTCAGGTCCCGGGCCGAGCCCCGGGGCCGGAGCCGGGTGGGGCCTTCGGGGTTCTGGAACACCCCGTCCCGGTAGTGCGGGGAGCTGCGGATGCGCGCCATGCGCTCACCGGTGGGATCCGCGCCGAAGGCCGCGGGCCGTAGCGCGCGGAGCCCGGAGCTCCGGGGACGGGTACCGG
>NZ_LIRG01000376.1:0-16038 GCF_001419695.1 Streptomyces prasinopilosus | reverse complement strand
GGCCGCCCCGGCGCCGGGGCGGCCACCGGCCGGAGAGCGCCCCGGAGCCGTGCCCGCACTCCCCGCTCCGCGTCATGCCACCGCGGCGATGCGCTCCCTGATGTCGACCGGGGACAGCGCGCCCTTCGCCGTCACGTGGTCCCCCGACGACTCCCCCCGCAGCCGGCGCCCTATCCACGGCACCAGGTACTCGCGCGCCCACTGGACATCGTCCCGCCGGACGTCGAGGCCGCCACGGGGCGGCAGCGGGGGCCAGGCCTGCTCCGGGTCGGCCGGGACGTCCAGGCCGAGGGTCTGTCCGGCGCGGAGCGCCACGCGCGTGTGCCCCTCGGGCGACAGGTGCAGCCGGTCGGTGTCCCAGGCCCTGCGGTCCTGGATGCTCCTGAGGGACCAGAGGTCGAGCACCGGGCAGCCGTACCGGTCGGCGACGGCCCGCACGTGCCCGTTGTAGGTGGCGATCTTGCCGCGCAGGTGCCTGAGCACGGGCACGCCGCGGGTGTCGAAGCCCGTCGTCACCAGAACCGTGCCGGAGACCGCCGTGAGCGCGGCGACCGCCCGCTCGAAACGCTCGGCCACCTCGTCCGGGTCGCTGCCGGGGCGCAGGATGTCGTTGCCGCCCGCGCAGAAGGAGACCAGCGCGGGGGCCAGTTCGACGGCCCGCGGAAGCTGGTCGGCGATGACCTGGTCGAGCAGTTTCCCGCGTACCGCGAGATTCGTGTACCGGAAGTCCCCTTCGGGACGCCGGTCGGCGAGGAGCACCGCGAACCGGTCGGCCCAGCCGACGAACGCCCCGTCGGGTCCGGGGTCGCCGACGCCCTCGGTGAAGCTGTCCCCCACCGCCACGTACGACCCGATCACTGCCTTGCTGTCATTCTTCGAATCGTCTGCCACAACCGGACATGATCCACCTTCGAATGTGACCTACGCGACCGTAGGAAGGCATTGACGCACGGTGAGATAAGCCACTCGCGAAGCGCCGTCCCCTCCGGAATAGCCGCCCCGGCGGAGATGTTGACCGGCGGACGACGTGACGCGCGGAACACCCCCGCATTCCCGGCCGGTGTTCCCGGTGCCCCCTTCCCGTGAGCGCACCGGACGCGCAGGGCGCGCCGAGGGCCGGCCCCCGGGATCGGGGTCCGGCCCTCGGCGCGTCGGGCGGGTCGGCTCGGGTCAGCCGATGGAGACGCCCTTGCCGCGGAGGTAGGAGACCGGGTCCACGTCCGAGCCGTAGTTCGGCGTGGTGCGGATCTCGAAGTGCAGGTGCGGGCCGGTCGAGTTGCCGGTGGAGCCGGCGAGGCCGACCTGCTGGCCGCCGCTGACGGCCTGACCGGCCGAGACGGACAGCGAGGACAGGTGGGCGTACTGGGCGTAGTGGCCGTCGTTCAGCTTGATGACGACCTGGTTGCCGTACGAGCCGGCCCAGCCGGCGGAGACGACGGTGCCCGCGCCCACGGCCTTCAGGGAGGTGCCGGTCGGGACGGCGAAGTCGACACCGGTGTGGTAGCCGCTGGACCACATGCCGCCGGCCACCTTGTAGGCGGTGCCGAGGCCGCCGCCGGGCACCGGCGAGCTGTAGCCGGAGGCGGTCGCGGCCTGCTTCGCGGTGGTCGAACCGGAGGAGGGCTTCGGCGCGGACCGCTCGGCGAGTCCGCCGGCCGTCGAGGGCTTCGGCGCGGACGGCTTCGGCGCGGCCGAGGAGGGCGCCTCGGAGGAGGGGGCCTTCTTCGGCGTGCCGGCCGCGGCGGCCTTGCCGTCGACCGAGAGCTTCAGGCCGGGGTGGATGAGCGACGGGTCGTCGCCCACGGCCTCGCGGTTGTCGGAGTAGAGCTGCTTCCAGCCGCCGTCGACGTTCTCGGACGCGGCGATCTTCGCCAGGTAGTCGCCGCCCTTCACGATGTACGTGCGGGTGCCGTGGTTCTTGTCGCCGTCGGTCTTCACGCCGTCAGACGCCTTGCCGGCGACGGAGTACGACTGGACGGCCTTCTCCGGGGCGGCCTGCGGAGCGGCGGCGTTCGCTCCGGTGGCGCCGAGGAGCGGCAGGGCGAGCGCGGCGCCACCGGTTCCGGCGACGGCTATGGAACGGGTGAGGCGCGCAGCGCTGGGACGACGGTGCTTACCCTGTGCGGGCATGACGAATTCCTCTCCGGCGCCTACGAGGTGAGCTGTCGGGTGCGGACTGGAGATGCCCGGCCGCGTCGAGGACGCGGCTTAACCCCAAGCCGTTCCGGAGACCGGAACAGGCAGTCGTACCTGTGGGTCCCCCGCTCCTGCCATACACGGGTCAGAGTGTGAAGGCTCCGGACAGCGGCAGGATTAGGCGTCCGTCCGGATCGATGGCGAACGTAGGCGACCGAGACGCAAAGGGACAAGCGCGATCTTCCGAACGAAGGCGCTTTTTCGTGATCCATTGGCCCGAAAACCGTCACTCAGAGTCGCCCCGGATTCCCGGCGCCCCCCGAATCCCCCTGCGGAATACCGGAATTACGTGCACATGGCGACAACACATCGTCACCTCTATGACGATGCTCACCACTCCTTCCCCATCTCCCTTTCTATCGGGGCACGTTATGGCGAAATTCCTTAAACGGACAGAACGCCCTAATGGGTGAATCATGGGCAGTTCCACCGGTCCGGACCGGGGATCCGGACCGGATCCGTCCGCGCCGCCGGCTCCGTGCCGCCGGGTCTTCCCTGGCATCCCCTCTCCACTCCGGTGGCCCCGTCGCCCACGCATCGCCCCTGCTGGGCATGCCGTATCGTCGGGTGACGCCCGCCGCCGACGCGCCGGCGGCGCAGAGTGGGAGAGGGGCCCCCGTGACGCAGCAGATCCCGTCGACCGAACCCGAGCTCACCGGAGTGCGCAATTTCCGTGATGTGGGCGGTCTGCCGACCGTCGACGGCCGCCGGGTGCGGCACGGGGTGCTGTTCCGCAGCGGCCACCTCGCGCACGCCACGGAGGAGGACGCCGCCTTCCTGTCCTCCCTGGGGCTGCACACCGTCTTCGACTTCCGCAACGCGGCCGACCACAAGCTGGACGGGCGGGACATCGAGCTGCCCGGCGTGCGCAATGTGAACCTGCCGCTGAGCGACCCGGCCGACGGCGCCGAGTTCTGGAGGATGGTCCGTGACGGGGACCTGGACCAGCTCCGCTCGATCCTCGCCGACGGCAAGGGGGCGGAGCGGATGATCCTCTCCTACCGCACGACGGTGAGGGAACGCACCGCCGAGCACTCCCAGGTGCTGCTCTCGCTCGCCGGGGAGTCCCTGCCCGCGCTGATGCACTGCGCGGCGGGCAAGGACCGCGCGGGCCTGTCGGTGGCGGTGACGCTGCTCGCGCTGGGTGTGGAACGGGACGCGATCTTCGACGACTACCTGAAGTCCAGCGCCGCGCACCGCCGCTACAAGGTGCGCCGCAGCGGCACCTCCGCCTCCGCCTACTCCCCCGAGGTCATGGAGCTGCTCGACCCCCTGTTCGACGCCCGCGCCGAGTACCTGTCGGCCGCGCTGGAGACGATCGAGGAGACCTGGGGCGGCGTGGACCCCTACCTCGAGCGGGCGCTCGGGCTCACCCCCGGGAAACGGGAGCGGCTGCGCGAACGCATGCTGGACTGAGCGGTCCCCCGGCCGGGCGGGCGCCCGGCCGGGGGACCGCGGGAGCGCCCGGCTCCTGCCGCGTCCGTCCCGGGACTACTGCTTCGCGCCCACCTCGAACAGCAGGTAGATGAAGCCCGCGAAGAGGTGCCCCACCACCACGTAGACGAACAGCCTCACCCACAGGGCGCGGGGAAACTTCTCCTCCAGGTCTTTCATGACACATCTCCTCGGGTGGGGCCCAGGCACAGGGCGGCCGTGGGACTCTGCAGCAGGGTGTGGACGAACAGCAACTCGACCCCGTCGGGGCCCTCGGCGGCGATGCGGTGCGGGGTCAGCGAGTCGAAGTGCGCGCTGTCGCCCGGGGCCAGGCGGTGCAGGGCGTCCCCGAGGCGCAGCCGCAGCCGCCCCTTGAGGACGTGCAGCCACTCCTCGCCCGGGTGGACCCGCACGATGTCGCCCTGGGCCCCGTACGGGACCTGGACCCGCAGGGCCTGCATCCCGCGGCCGGGGGAACCGGCCTGCCAGTACGTCCAGCCGCCCGCGGAGGTCGGCTCCATGTCGCCGGCGCGCGTCACCGCCTCGCGGTCGGCGGTCGTCTCGCCGAGCAGTTCGGAAACCGTCGTACCGTAGGTGCGGGCGAGGGAGAGCAGCATCGGCAGCGAGGGCTGGCGCTGCCCGGTCTCCAGCCGGGAGAGATGGGCGGGCGACAGTCCCGCGTCGCGTGCGGCGGCCTCCAGCGTCAGGGAGGCCCGGCGCCTCAGTGCGCGCAGCTGCGGGGCGACCGCGGGAAGCGCGTCGGCCGGCCCGGTCCGCGGCTCGGCCTCAGGGGGGTTCATGGCCCCATTCAGCCGTATCTTTGCCTGAGGGGCAAATTCCTTGCCTCACAGGCAAAACCCGTCCGGCCGGCCGGACGTCATGGTCTCACCGGTCGGTGACCGCCTGTTTCACCAGGGTCCTGCCGAACTCCCACACCAGACCGCCGTCGTGGGCGTCGTCCATGACGGCGGTGAAGGCGGCCACGAACCGGTCCACCTCCCGCTCGCCGATGATCAGCGGCGGGATCAGCTTGATCACCTCCAGGTGGTCGCCGGAGACCTGGGTGAGGATCCTGTGCTTGCGCAGCAGCGGTACGACCACCATCTGTGCGAAGAGTCCCTTGCGCGCGGCCTGCAGCGCGGCCCAGCGGCCCCGCAGCCCCAGCGACCGCGGCCGGCCGAACTCGATGCCGATCATCAGGCCCCGGCCGCGGACGTCGGCGAGCAGCTCGTAGGTGTCGACGAGGGCCGCGAGCCGGGACCGCAGCAGTTCCCCGGTGACCCGGGCGTTCGCGACGATCCGCTCGTCCTCCATCACCGCCAGCACCGCCAGGCCGGCGGCCATCGCCTGGGCGTTGCCCCCGAAGCTGGCCGAGTGGACCAGCACCCGGTCCATCGACGAGTAGACCTTGCGGAAGATCCAGTCCCTGCCGAGCGTGGCCCCCACCGGCACATAGCCGCCGGAGAGCGCCTTGGCCACGCACACCAGGTCCGGTTCGACCCCTTCCTCGTGCTGGTAGGCGTAGAAGTCGCCGGTCCGCCCCAGTCCGGTCTGCACCTCGTCGGCGATCAGCAGCGCCCGGTGCCGGTGCAGCAGTTCCTGGGCGGCGCGCAGGTAGCCGGGCGGGGCCGCGTGCACCCCCTTGCCCTGGACGGGTTCCACGATGAGGGCGGCGACGTCGCCCCGGGCCAGCTCCCGCTCCAGCGCGTCCACATCGCCCAGGGGCACGGCCGTGTCGGGCAGCAGCGGGGCGAAGCCGTCCCGGAAGCCGGATTCGCCGTTGACGGACAGGGAACCGGTGGTCAGCCCGTGGAAGGCGTGCGCGCAGTACAGCACGCGGGGTCTTCCGGTCGCGCGGCGGGCGAACTTCAGCGCGGTCTCGACCGCCTCCGTGCCGCTGTTGCCGAAGAACACCCGGTCCAGGTGGGGGCTGTGGGTGAGCAGCTTCTCGGCCAGCAGTCCGGGCAGCGGCGGGCAGTCGAAGCGGGTGAGGTCGGCGAGCGAGGCGTCGAGGACGTCGTGCAGCGCCTTGCGGACCACGGGGTGGTGGCGCCCCAGGCCCATCACCCCGAATCCGGCGAGCATGTCCAGGTGGTCGTTGCCGTCCGCGTCCCAGAAGTGGGCGCCCTCGGCGCGTTCGTAGACCTTGTCGAAGCCGATGGTGCGCAGCATGCGCGGGAGCTGGTGGTTGAGGTGTCTGGTGTGCAGTTCGTAGCGTTCGGCCCCGCGCTCGGCCAGCAGCGCGCCGAGGTCGAAGCCCCCGGCCCGCGGGGGCTGCGGGGCGGGCTCCGCGGTGGTCACGGCCTCACTCCCTGTTTCCCGAGACCGTCTCGCGCAGGGCGCGCAGGGACTCCTTCAGGGATCCCGTGGTGGCGAGGACGGCGGTGGGCTCGTAGCCGCAGTGCGCCATGCAGTTGGCGCAGCGCGGGTCCTTGCCGCGGCCGTACCTGTCCCAGTCGGTCTCCTCGATCAGCTCCCGGTACGTCGGGACGTAGCCGTCGCTCATCAGGTAGCAGGGGCGCTGCCAGCCGAAGAGGGAGTAGTTGGGGATCGCCCACGCCGTGCAGGGGAAGTCGACCCGGCCCTCGAGGAAGTCCAGGAACAGCGGGGAGTGGTTGAGCCGCCAGCGGCGCCGGTTGCCGCCGGCGAACGCCTTCCGGAACAGCTCGCGGGTCTGCTCCACCCCGAGGAAGTGCTCCTGGTCGGGGGCCTTCTCGTAGGCGTAGGCGGGCGAGATCATCATCTCGTCGACCTTCAGGTCGTCGTTGAGGTAGTCGAGCACCTCGACGACGGTCTGCGGGGTGTCGGTGTTGAAGAACGTGGAGTTGGTGGTGGTGCGGAAGCCGCGCCGTTTGGCCTCCTTGATGGCCTCCACCGCTTCGTCGAACACCCCTTCCTTGGCGACCGACTCGTCGTGCCGCTCCCGCAGTCCGTCGATGTGCACGGCGAACGCGAAGTACGGGGAGGGGGTGAACCTGTCCATCTTCTTGCGCATCAGCAGGGCGTTGGTGCACAGGAAGACGTACTTCCGCCGGGCGACCAGCTGGCGCACGATCTCGTCGATCTGGGGGTGCATCAGCGGTTCACCGCCGGCGATGGACACCATGGGGGCGCCGGACTCCAGCACCGCGCCCACCGCCTGGGCGACCGGCATGCGCTGCTTCAGCACTCCTGCCGGATGCTGGATCTTGCCGCACCCCTCGCAGGCGAGGTTGCAGGCGTAGAGCGGTTCCAGTTCGACGATGAGCGGGAACTTGTCCCGCCCGCGGAGCTTCTGTCCGGCCAAGTACGTAGCGACCTTGATGGACTGACGCAGTGGCATGGCCATCTGGCTCACCTCCTGGGGAGCAGCAAGGAACGGTGCCATTCGAGATAAGCGGGGAGAACGGAACGAAGAACGCGGAAAGCCGATATTCCACCGCGCACCGTGCCGATCCGGACCAGTTCGTGCTCGGGAGCGTCCACGACCACCCGTACGGCCGCAACGGGGCGCGCACCCGCGCGGACGGCGCCCAGGAGCGTGGCCGCGGACTCCATGTCGGCCGCGATCGCACCGGTGGCCAGCAGCTCGGCCCGTTCGTTCCCCCGGACCACGTGCCCGGAGCCGGTGAGCGGCCCGGTGTGGACGGTGCGCCCCGGCACGACCCGGGCCAGTTCCCTCACCAGCACGTCGGTCCCGACGCACGGCACGCCGCCGCGCGGGTCGCGGGTCTCCCCGGCGACCACCAGGTCGCCGGGGTGCATCCCGGGGGCCAGTCCGGCGCAGAAGCCGGTGGCCAGCACGGCGGCGTCGCGCAGTGCCGGGCCGGCCAGCGCCCGGGTGACGGAGCGCTCGGCCGCCGCGGGGCCCATGCCCGTGCGCAGGACGGTGACCGGCCCGTCGGTGCCGCCGCGGCCCTTTCCGCGCAGGGCGATCCGCTCGATGCCGAGCGCGCAGGCGATCAGCAACGGCGCCGGGGCCGCCGGGGGGCTCATCAGCCGCCCTTCGCCTCGGCCGGTTGCTGCTGTGCGCCGGTGCCCGGCGCGACGGCGCCCACCGTGTCCGCCCCGGGCGGTACCGCCGGCACTTTTGCCGGCTGCCGCGCCGGCGGCTCGGCGAACGGCTCCCCGTTCACGTACCGGCCGAGCGCGGTGAGCGGAAAGACCTGCCGGTAGAGGTGGTAGTTGATGGAGAAGTCCCAGGGGAACCCGGTGCCCGTGAAGTAGGGCTCGTCCCAGGAACCGTCCTCGTGCTGGGTGACCGCCAGCCAGGCGATGCCGCGTTCGACGGCCGCGGACTCCCTCTCGCCCGCCGCCAGCAGGGCCATCAGCGCCCAGCCGGTCTGCGAGGGGGTCGAGGCGCCCCTGCCGCTCCACCGGCGGGAGTCGCGGTAGGAGCGCAGGTCCTCGCCCCATCCGCCGTCGTCGTTCTGGACCGACTCCAGCCAGGACACGGCCCGCCGGATCGCCGGGTGCGAGCCGGGAAGGCCGGCGGCGACCAGCGCGGGCACCACGGATCCGGTCCCGTAGAGGTAGTTGACGCCCCAGCGCCCGAACCACGAACCGTCCGGTTCCTGTTCGGCGAGCAGCCACCGGACGCCGCGCCTGGTGCGCGGGTCGTGGGCGAGCCCTTCGACGGCGAGCATCTCCACGACGTGCGCGGTGACGTCGGCCGACGGCGGGTCGATGACCTCGCCGAAGTCGCAGAACGGCAGCCGGTTGGGGAACGGGCTGGTGTTGTCGACGTCGAAGGCGCCCCAGGCGCCGTTGCGGGACTGCATGCCGAGGTTCCAGCGGACCCCGCGGCCGATGGCGTTGTCCACCCGCTCCGGGTCGTGGTGCCTGACCCGGCGGAGCGCGAGGACCACCTCGGCGGTGTCGTCGATGTCGGGGTAGTTGTCGTTGTGGAACTCGAACGCCCACCCCCCGGGCGTCAGTCCGGGTCTGCGCACCGACCAGTCGCCGGGCCGTACGACCTGTTCGCCGAGCATCCAGTCGGCGGCTCTGACCAGTTGGGGGTGGTCGGCGGGCAGACCGGCGTCGGCGAGGGCGATGGTCGCGAGGCAGGTGTCCCACACCGGGGACTGGCAGGCCTCGATCATCCGGGCGCCGTCCTCGCGCCACACGGCGAACCGGTCCAGGGAGTGGAGCCCGGCGCGCATCACCGGGTGGTTCAGGTCGTAGCCGAGCAGGTGCAGCGCGATGACGGAGTAGACGGCGGGCGGCTGGATGCCGCCCCAGCAGCCGTCGTTCTCCTGGCGCTCGATGATCCAGCGGGCCGCGGTGTTCATCGCCGCCCTGCGCAGCCGGCGCGGGACGGCCCGGCGCAGGGTGTGCAGGCCCCTGTCGAGCCGCTGGAAGGCGCCGTCCCAGCTGAGCACCGGGGCCATCCGTCCGGGAGGGTTGGGCCTGGCCGGGTCGGTGTGCAGTTCGTCGAGCGGGAACGGGGCGGGCCGTACCGGCCGCTCGGCGGAGACGATCGTCAGCGGGACGATGGTCTGGCGGGCCCAGCAGCCGAAGTCGTAGATGTTGAGCGGCACCCAGGACGGGAACCAGATCAGCTCGGGCGGGAGTTCGGGCAGGTCCTCCCACTTCCACCAGCCGAACAGGGCCAGCCAGATCCGGGTGAAGACCCGGGAGGCGGCGACTCCGCCCCGGTCGCGGACCCAGGCGGCGGCGCGCGCCATGTGCGGGGCGTCCGGCGGGTCGCCGGCCAGCCGCAGCGCGACGTACGCCTCGATGGTGGCGGAGAGGTCGCCGGGCCCGCCGTAAAAGGTGGCCCAGGTGCCGTCCTCGCGCTGCTCGCCCCGGATGAACAGGGCGGCCGCGCGGGTGGTCCCCTCCTCGAGGATGCCCAGGAACTGACGCAGCAGCAGGTCCTCGGCGTCCATCGTGACGTTGGTCTCGAGGTCTCCCTTCCACCAGCCCTGGTCGTCCTGGCGGGACAGCAGGAACTCGGTGGCGCGCCGCATGGCGTCGGCGGCGATGCCGGGTACCCCGGCCGCCGCGGGGATGTCGGTGTCGGTGTCGCTGGCCGCGGCCACCGGGGCCGGCCACGCGGCCCCGGTGCTTCCGTCGGTCGTCGCTGTCATGGCTTCCCCTTCGTGCAGTCCTGCAATGCGTGCGTCTGCTGTGGGTCCGCCGTCGGCCGGTGTCGTGCTCCTCCCCGCAACACCGGCCGGCGACTACGCGGGGGCTATTCGACCGATGGTGATCATCTCTTTCGTACGACGACGAAGTCCGCGAGCGCCGTGAACTGCTCCCGCACCCTGTCGGGCATGTCGACGGCGTCGAGGGCCTCGATGGCGATGGTGTGCTGGCGGCGTGCCTCCTGGGCGGTCCACTCCCGTCCGCCGGCCTGTTCGATGAGGGCCGCGCGGGCCGCGAACTCCTCCTCGGAGAAGTGCGCGAAGTCGCTGCTCCCCGCGTCGGCGGCGAGGATCTCCGCGAGCTGTTCGGAGGCCGGGCCGTCCGCGGCGAGCGCCGCGACGACCGGGAGGGACTTCTTGCGCTGGCGCAGGTCGCTCCAGGTCTGCTTGCCGGTGGCCGCCGGGTCGCCCCAGATGCCGAGGAGGTCGTCGACGGCCTGGAAGGCCAGGCCGAGGTGGTAGCCGTACTTCTCCAGGGTGTCCGCGGTGTGCGGGTCCGCGCCGCCGAGCACCGCGCCGACGGAGCTGGCGCAGGCCAGCAGGGCGCCGGTCTTGTTGCCCTCCATCTCCAGGCACTCCTCGACGCCGACCCGGTCGCGGTGCTCGTAGGAGATGTCCTGCGCCTGGCCGTCGATGAGGGCGCGGGTGGCGGTGGTCAGCCGGCGGGCGGCCCGGCCGGCCTCGGCGGTGCCGAGTTCCAGCAGCACCTCGTTGGCGAGGGCGAACAGGGCGTCGCCGACCAGGATGGCCTGGGCGGGGCCGTGCACCTTCCAGACGGTGTCGCGGTGCCTGCGCTGCTCGTCGCCGTCCATGAGGTCGTCGTGCAGCAGGGAGAAGTTGTGGACGAGTTCGACGGCGACCGCTCCGGGGACGCCGACCTCGGGGGCGGCGCCGGTGACCTCGGCGGACAGCACGGCGAGTGCGGGGCGCACGGCCTTGCCGCCGTCGCCGTCGGCGGGCCTGCCCTGGGCGTCGATCCAGCCGAAGTGGTAGGCGGCGACGGTGTCCATGGGGGGCGCCAGGCGGCCGATGGCCGCCCGCAGTACCGGCATGGCCAGTGTCCTGCCGCGCTCCAGGAGCGCGGGCACGTCCGCCGCGGTCCTTCCAGCGGCCTTCGAGGCCGGGGGCACAGTGGGCACAGTCTCTCCTCTTGTTGCGGTACCGGGGGTGCGGGGGCCCGCCACGGCGGGTGCGTCGGCGCTCACCGGAGTCCCTCTCGCACGGCGGGGGCCGGGGTGCCGCGGCCGGCCGTCCCGTTCCCCGCGAAGAGGTGCCGGGGCCGGGGTCGGCCCAGGGTGCTCAGCGCGGCGTCCGCCGCGCCGACGCCGCTGCGGACCGCACCCTCCATGGTCGCGGGCCACCCGGTGGCGGTCCACGCTCCGGCCAGGTAGAGGCCGGGAGCCTTGGTGCGGGCGCCGGGCCTGAGCCGTCCGACGCCGGGGGCGGGCGCGAACGTGGCGGCGCGCTCCCGGGTGACGAAGAAGTCCCGCACGACGGCGCCGCGGGCGCGCGGCAGCAGGCGCTCCAGTTCGGGCAGGTAGCGCTCGCGCAGCACGGCCACGGGCTCGTCGATGTCGTTCTGGGCGACCGACTGCGAGATGGCCAGGTACTGCCCCTCCCGCAGGCCGGAGGCCCGGGTGCGGTCGAAGACCCACTGCAGGGGGCTGCCGAGGGCCGCGAAGAAGGGACTGGTGAGCACCGTCCGGTCGTAGACGACGTGGAGGTTGAGGATCGGCGCGGTGCCGATGCCGAGGAGCCGCCCGGGGTCGTCGAGCGCACCGGCGGGCAGCAGGTCGTGCGCCTCGCGCTGCGGTACGGCGAGGACGACGGCGTCCGCGTGGAGGGTCTCGCCGGGAACCTCCACGCTCCAGCTCCCGTCGCCGCGCGGGGAGACGGAGGTGACGCGGGTGCGGACCTCGGTGCGCACGCCCGCGGAGTCGAGTGCCTTGCGGGTCAGCCGGTCGTGCAGTTCGCCCAGGGGGACGTGCGCCCAGCCGATGTCGGCCGCGCCCGGGTCGGACAGCAGACCGGTCTTGAAGACCATCGCGGCGAGTGCCAGCGACGCGTCGCCCGCGACCGCGTTGAGGGTGGCGACCCCCACCAGGTCCCACAGGGCCTCGACCGCACGCGGCGACTGGCCGTGCGCGGCCAGCCAGCTGCCGAAGTCCTGGTCGTCGAGGGCGGGATCGGCGGGATCGAGTCCCTTGAGCGCGAGCGCGGCCCGGCCCACGTTCGCCCGTTCGGCGAGCGAGAGGTGCGGGTAGGCGGCGAGGCTGCGTCCCAGGTGCAGGGGTACGGGCAGCGGGTCGCGGCGCAGCCGGCCGAGCCGGCGCCCCTCGGGTCGGCCGGCGTCGATCACGGGCACGTCGAGGCGGTTCTGCAGCGGGGCCAGGGCGGCTCCCTCGATCCGGTCGAGGAGCCATCGGTAGGCGGTGCAGCAGCGCAGGTAGACGTGCTGGCCGTTGTCGACGGTCAGGTCGCCGCGCTGGAAGGAGAAGGCGAGTCCGCCGAGCCGGGGGCGTCCTTCGAGCAGGGTGACGCGCACGCCGGCGTCGGCGAGCGCGAGCGCGGCGGTGGCGCCGGCGAGCCCGCCGCCGACCACGACGGCGTGCCGCCCCGCCGGGGCGCCGCCGGCGAGCGGCTCCTCGGATCCGGTCACACGGGTCATGACGCGTCCTCCCCCGCCCGGCCGCCGTGCCGCCGGTCCGGTGCGCGGCGGGCCGTCCCGGCCGGGGTCGCGGGGCGGCAAAGGGGCGCGCCCCGCTTGCCGGCGGTGCCGTCGGACGGGAGCGGGGTGCCCATCAGGCGTGCCTCCTGACGGTCCGCCGGGCGACGTGCCGGGTGTCCAGGCCGGACAGCCCGCGCACCGCGACGTAGGCCTTCTCCCGTCCGGGCAGGGAGACCCGGCCGCGCAGCACGGCCTCGGGCTCGCGCTCGATGCGGTCCAGGAGGCGGCGGTAGATGCCGGCCATGGCGGCGACACAGGCGCCGCTGCGCCGGTCGAGGAGGGGCAGCAGCCGGTAGCCCTCGGCGAACAGGGCGCGGGCCCGGCGCACCTCGAAGTGGATGAGCCCGGTGAAGTCGGAGCCCTCCGGCGGGACCGGCCCGTCGAACCCGGCGGAGCAGCCGAACTTGGCCAGGTCGTCGGCGGGCAGGTAGGTGCGCCCGCCCTCGGCGTCCTCCCGGACGTCCCTCAGGATGTTGGTGAGCTGGAGCGCGAGGCCCAGCGTGTCGGCGTACTCGGGGGCGCGTTCGGCGCCCCGGGCCCCGGGTTCGGTGCCGAAGACGCCGAGGGAGACCCGTCCGATGGCGCCGGCGACGCAGCGGCAGTAGACCTTCAGGTCGTCCCAGGTCTCGTAGGTCTCGCCGCGCAGGTCCATCCGGACGCCGTCGATCAGCTCGTCCAGGCCGCCGAGCGGGACCGGGAACCGCCGCGCGGTGTGCGCGAGGGCGACGGCGACCGGGTCGGTGTCGTCCTCGTCGACCGCCCCGTCCCGGAGCCGGGTGAGCAGCGTCCGGGTGTCCTCGAGCCGGGCGGCCTTGACGTCGTCCGGCAGCGTGCCGTCGCCGATGTCGTCGACGCGCCGGGAGAACGCGTACAGCGCCGACATCGCGCGCCGCTTGGGCGTCGGCAGCAGCCGGATGCCGTAGGCGAAGTTCCGGGCCTGCGCTCCGGTGACGGCCTCGCAGTAACGGTATGCGGCGAGCACCGGCGCCGACGTGTCTGTGTCCGGCTCCACGGCCCGGATCACCCCTCTCCTCGCAGCGTCGTGCCGGCCTCGCGCAGCAGCCGGAGCTTGCCGGGCGCGGGCGGGCCGGGAAGTACGTCGTATTCGGCGGCGGTGATCGCGCCCAGGGCCGCCCGTCCCCCTGCCACGAATCCCGCGAGCAGCAGCTTCAGCCTGCCGCGGACGCTGTCCACCAGGGGCGCGCCCTCGTCCAGGAGTTCCCGGGCGCGCTGCGCCTGGAACGCGATCAGCGCGCGTACCGACGCGCCGGCGTGCGGCGCGGCGAGGTCCGCCTCCTCGACGTGGAAGCGCTCCATGTCCTCGGCGGGCAGGTAGACGCGGTCGCGGCCGAGGTCCTCGGCCACGTCCTGGAGGTGCTCGACGATCTGGAGGGCGGTGCAGACCGCGTCGGAGCGGCGGACCCGCTCGGGGGTCGAGGTGCCGGTGACGCCGAGGACCAGGCGGCCGACCGGGTTGGCCGACAGTGCGCAGTAGGCGAGCAGGTCGTCGTAGGTCCGGTAGCGGGTGACGACCTGGTCCTGGCGGTTGGCGGCGATCAGGCCGAGGAAGGGTTCGGGGGGCAGGCCGCGGCGGTGGACCGTCGGCTGGAGCCGGCGCAGCAGCGGATGGCGCGGGACGGAGTCGAACACGCGGTGCAGGTCCGCCTCGAAGGCGTCCAGCAGCACCGTCCGGTCGTCCGCCCGGTCGGGGGCGACGCCGAGCAGTGCGGCGTCGGCACCGCCGGGGGCCAGATCGCCGTCGCCGATGTCGTCGACGAGGCGGGCGTAGCCGTAGACCGCCATCAGGTCGGCGCGCCAGGCTCGGGGCAGGAAGAACGGCGCCACCGGGAAGTTCTCGGCGGCGGCCTTGTCGAGGGTGGCGCGTTCGGGGTCCAGGGGGGCGCGCGCGGTGCCGTCCGCGTGTGTCGTGCCGGTTCGCGTCATCGCCGGCTGCCCTGGGCGGGGACGGCGCACACTGCGGTGAGCTGGGGAGTCTCCGTAGCCATTGCCGTCACATCTTCCGTTCTACACTGCTGACCCAATACGCACTATTTCGGACACGCCGCCCGCGCTTCCGCCCGGCGGGGTCACCCGTCGGTGTCGCGCGTTATGGCCCCGATTGCCGCCTTTGGGGCCCGCTACAGCTTACGGGGTACGGCGCGGCACGGGCCGCCGGGGTCTCCTCGCGCCCCGGACAACGCACCGCGCGGCGTCAGGGTTCCTGGGCACGGCGGGAGCCGGCGCTTCTTTCCCGGACGCCGGGTCCCTTGGGCCGGCGGCGGCCGGGTCCGGGACGGACCGGACTACCTGCCGGTGAACTTCTCGTACTCCTTGAGCACCTCGTCGGTCGGGCCGTCCATGCGCAGCTCGCCGCGCTCCAGCCACAGCACGCGGTCGCAGGTGTCGCGGATCGACTTGTTGTTGTGGCTGACCAGGAAGACGGTGCCGGCCTCCTTGCGCAGTTCCCTGATCCGCGCCTCGGAGCGCTTCTGGAACTTGCGGTCGCCGGTGGCCAGCGCCTCGTCGATCATCAGGACGTCGTGGTCCTTGGCGGCGGCGATGGAGAAGCGCAGCCGGGCGGCCATGCCGGAGGAGTAGGTGCGCATCGGCAGGGTGATGAAGTCGCCCTTCTCGTTGATGCCGGAGAAGTCGACGATCTCCTGGTAGCGCTCCCGGATCTGCTCGCGGGACATGCCCATGGCCAGTCCGCCGAGTATGACGTTGCGCTCGCCGGTGAGGTCGTTCATCAGGGCGGCGTTGACGCCCAGCAGGGAGGGCTGGCCGTCGGTGTAGACCTTGCCCTTCTCGGCGGGGAGCAGGCCCGCGATGGCCCGCAGCAGGGTCGACTTGCCCGAGCCGTTGGAGCCGATCAGGCCGATGGCCTCGCCCCGGCGGGCGACGAAGGAGACCCCGCGCACGGCGTGCACCGTGCGCACGCCCCGTGCCTGGTCGTCCTTGCCCCGCCGTATCATCCGGCTGAGCGCCGCCGTGGCGCTGCCGCGACCGCCGCGGGCGCCGTTGACGCGGTAGACGATGTGCAGGTCGTCCGCGATGACGGTGGGGATGTGGGTGCCCTTCCTCTCGTCAGCCACGGCCGTAGGTCTCCTCAGCCTTCCAGAAGTAGACGAAGCCGATCACGCCGGCCAGCAGCGCCCAGCCCACCGCGAACGCCCACACGTGCGACGGCAGGTACGAGGACCCGTAACCGTCGATCATCGCGAAGCGCACCAGGTCCATGTAGACCGCGGCCGGATTCCACTGCAGCACGTCGGCCAGCCAGGACGGCACGTCCTTGCCGGCGAGCATCGCCGGGATGCTGAACATCACGCCCGAGGCGTACATCCAGGTGCGCAGCACGAACGGCATCAGCTGCGCCAGGTCCGGGGTCCGGCTGCCCAGCCGGGCGAAGACCAGCGCGAGCCCGGTGTTGAAGACGAACTGCAGCAGCAGCGCGGGCACCACCAGCAGCCAGGACAACCCCGGCATGCTGCCGAACGCCATCACCACCACGACCAGCACGACCATCGAGAACAGCAGCTGCTGCAGCTGCTG
>NZ_LIRG01000375.1 GCF_001419695.1 Streptomyces prasinopilosus | reverse complement strand
GCGTCACCGGCACCCGCAGGACCGTCGCGGCACTGTTCCTGCTGCCCGCGCTGCTGCTGCTCGGTGCGCTCGTGGTCTACCCGATCGGGTACTCCGTCGTCCGCAGCTTCTACGACCAGTCCGGCGACGGGTTCACCGGACTCGACAACTACCGGGCCCTGTTCACCGACGACGGCATCCGCACCGCCCTGAAGAACAACGTGATCTGGGTGGTGTTCGCGCCGACGGTCGCCACCGCGCTCGGCCTGGTCTTCGCGGTGCTGACCGAACGGATCCGCTGGGGCACGGCGTTCAAGCTGGTCGTCTTCATGCCGATGGCGATCTCGATGCTGGCGGCGGGCATCATCTTCCGCCTGGTGTACGACCAGGACCCGGACAAGGGTGTGGCGAACGCGGTGTGGGTGGGCGTCCACGACACCTTCGCCGAGTCGTCGGCGTACCCGAAGGCGCACCCGGGCCGCGAGTCGCCGCTGGAGGCGGCCGGCCGGGGCGCCTTCGTCACCCGGACGACGGTGGGCGTCGGCGAGACCGTCGCCCTGCCGCTGGTCGGCGTCGNNCGACGCCGAGCGGGCGGCGGCGCCGGAGCCGCAGGCGGACCGGATCACCGGCACCACCTGGCAGGACTTCACCCGCGGCAAGGGCGTCGGCACGCTGAACGAGGTCGACGCCGGGGAACTGGGCTATCCCGGCATGAAGATCGAGGCCGTCAAGGACGGCACGGTGGTGGAGACGGCCACGGCGGACGCCGACGGCACGTTCTCGCTGTCGGCGAAGGCGGACGGGGCACGGCTGAGACTGCCGGCGAGCAACTTCCAGGAACCGTACAACGGCCTGGACTGGCTGGGCCCGTCACTGGTCACGCCCGCCATCATCGGCTCGTACATCTGGATGTGGGCGGGCTTCGCGATGGTGCTGATCGCGGCCGGGCTCGCGGGCATGCCCCGGGAGCTGCTGGAGGCCGCGCGGGTCGACGGCGCCAACGAGTGGCAGGTCTTCCGGCGGATCACGGTGCCGATGCTGGCGCCGGTGCTCGCCGTCGTCACCGTCACCCTGATGATCAACGTGCTCAAGGTGTTCGACCTGGTCTTCATCATCGCGCCCGGCTCCTCCCAGGACGACGCCAACGTCCTCGCGCTGGAGCTGTACCGCAAGGGCTTCTCCGAGGACCAGCCGGGCATCGCCAGCGCGATCGCGGTGTTCCTGCTGCTCCTGGTGATCCCGGTGATGTGGTTCAACGTGCGGCGGCTGAGGCGGGAGGTCAGGCGATGAACTCACGTCCGGAGGGCGGCGGGCCGGCGAAGTCCGGGACGCCGGGGCCCGGTGCGCCGGAGTCCGCGTCCGGGCTGCCGGATCCCGGTGCGCCGGGGTCCGGGCCGCCGGGGTCCGGGGCACCGGTGCCGGGGCCGTCGGGGTCCGGGGCCCGTGGCGCCCGGCCGCTCGGCTCCCGGCTGGCCGAGTGGGTCAGCGGTGGCCTGGTGCGGGTGTTCCTGATCGTCGTCGGCCTGTTCTGGCTGGTCCCGACGGTCGGTCTGCTGCTGGCCAGTCTGCGCACCCCGCAGGACATGGCCGCCGACGGCTGGTGGACGGTGTTCACCGAGCCCTCGCGGCTCACCTTCGGTGCCTACGAGACCCTGCTGGAGAACGACGACATCACCGGCTCCCTGCTGAACACGGTGTACATCACCGTCCCGGCGACGGTGCTGGTGGTGGTGATCGGCTCGCTCGCCGGATACGCCTTCGCCTGGATGGAGTTCCCCGGCCGGGACTGGTGGTTCCTCGGCGTGGTGGGGCTGCTGGTGGTGCCGGTGCAGGTGGCGCTCATCCCGATCGCCGAACTCTTCGGCGCCGTCGGCGTCTTCGGCTCGCTCGTCGGCGTGGTCCTCTTCCACGTCGGCTTCGGCCTGCCGTTCGCGGTGTTCCTGCTGCGCAACTTCTTCGCGGAGATCCCGAGGGAGCTGCTGGAGGCGGCCCGGCTGGACGGCGCCGGCGAACTGCGCCTGTTCGCGCGGGTGGTGATGCCGTTGGGCGGGCCGGCGATCGCCTCGCTGGGCATCTTCCAGTTCCTGTGGGTGTGGAACGACATGCTGGTCGCGCTGATCTTCACGGACTCCGGGAGCCAGCCGATCACGGTCGCCCTGCAGACCCAGGTACGGCAGTTCGGCAACAACATCGACGTGCTGGCGCCGGGCGCGTTCATCTCGATGGTGATTCCGCTGGCCGTGTTCTTCGCCTTCCAGCGGCAGTTCGTCTCCGGCGTGATGGCGGGCGCGGTGAAGTGAGGCGACGCGTACGGGCCCCGGCGCGCGCGGTGCGCGCCGGGGCCCGTCGCGGTGCCGGACCCGGGCCGGACCGGTGTCCGCCGGGGTGGGGGCCCGGCCGGGACCGGGGCCGGTGACTACTCGATGACGAGCTCGACCGGGATGTTGCCGCGGGTGGCGTTGGAGTAGGGGCAGACCTGGTGCGCCTGCTCGACCAGCTTGCGGCCGGTCTCCCGGTCCACGCTGTCCGGCAGCTCGACGCGGAGCGTCACGGCGAGCGCGAAGCCCTCCCCCTGCTTGCCGATGCCGACCTCGGCGGTCACCGCGGCGTCGCTGACGTCCACCTTCGCGGACCGGCCGACCAGCCCGAGGGCACTGCCGAAGCAGGCCGCGTAACCGGCGGCGAACAGCTGCTCCGGGTTGGTGCCCTCGCCGTTGCCGCCCAGCTCCACGGGGGCGCTGAGGCCGAGGTCCAGCTTGCCGTCGGAGGTGACGGTCCGGCCGTCGCGGCCGTGGGTGGCGGTGGCGACAGCGGTGTAGAGCGCGTCCATGGGGAAACCCTTCCCTTTCGAATCGTGGTCGTGGGGCGGCCCGGTCCCGTCCGGGGTCCCGGCCTCCGCACCCCTCAAGTAGAGCACGCAATTAAATTGTGCGCAACTAAATGCCCCGGAAGAGATACCCTGGCGGCATGACACCGCGCCCGAACCCCGGACCGGCCCCGGAGCCGGCCGTCGCCACCTCCCCGGAGCCGGCAGCCGTGCCGGTCCCGGACCCGGCCGGCACCCCGCCGCCCGGATCCACCCTCGGCATGCTCCGCCTCGACCAGCACGTCTGCTTCTCCCTGCAGTCCGCCTCGCGCGCCTTCAACGGCCTGTACCGCGTCCTGCTCAAGGACCTCGGCCTCACCTACCCGCAGTACCTGGTGATGCTGGTCCTCTGGGAGCACGGCACACTGCCCGTGCGGAAGCTCGGCGAACACCTGCGGCTCGACTCCGGCACCCTGTCCCCGCTGCTCAAGCGGCTGGAGGCGGCCGGCCTGGTGCACCGGGAGCGCAGTGCGCGCGACGAGCGCTCGGTGGAGGTGCGGCCCACCGAGGAGGGTCTCGCGCTGCGCGAGCGGGCCCTCGACATCCCGCGCCGGATCGCCGCCTCGACCGGAATCGGGCTCGACGAGATCCAGGACCTGAAGGCCCGCCTGGACCACCTCACCACCGCACTGGACACGGCCGCGGCGAACGAAGCCTAGGATCCTGCCGAACGGTGGAGACCGCACGACCGGCCTACCGGCCGACCGGTTGACCGGTGGACCGGCCGACCGGTGGAGACCGGACGACGACCGGCCGGCCGCGCACCACGGCACCACCGAAGCACCACCCGCACCACCACGACGGTCCATGACGAGGGGACGGCCGCACATGACCTGGTTGATCACCGGCGGCGCCGGTTACATCGGGGCGCACGTCGTCCACGCGATGGCCGAGGCGGGGGAACGGGCCGTGGTGTACGACGACCTGTCCAGCGGCATCCCCGACCGCGTGCCGGACGGGGTGCCGCTGGTGGTCGGCTCGGTCCTGGACGGCGAGCGGGTGGCGCGCGCCCTCACCGACCACGGGATCACCGGCGTCGTGCACCTGGCGGCGAAGAAGCAGGTCGCCGAGTCGGTGGAGCGCCCCCTGCACTACTACCGGGAGAACGTCGAGGGGCTGCGCGCCCTGCTGGAGGCGGTGACGGCGACGGGCACGGCGTCGTCCTTCGTCTTCTCGTCCTCGGCCGCGGTGTACGGCGCGCCGTCCACCGGTGCCGAACTGGTCACCGAGGAGACCCCCTGCCGGCCCATGTCCCCGTACGGCGAGACGAAGCTGGCCGGCGAGTGGCTGGTCCGCGCGACGGGCCGGGCGACCGGACTGTCCACGGCCTCCCTGCGCTACTTCAACGTGGCGGGCGCCGCGCGCCCCGAACTCGCCGACACCGGGGTCTCCAACCTCGTCCCCATGGTGTTCGAGAAGCTGACCGAGAACGCGCCCCCGCTGGTGTTCGGCGACGACTACCCGACCCCGGACGGCACCTGCGTCCGCGACTACATCCACGTCGTCGACCTGGCCGAGGCCCACGTGGCCGCCGCGCGCGCCCTGCGCGCCGCGCCCGGCCGGGACCTCACCCTCAACATCGGCCGCGGGGAGGGCGTCTCGGTCCGGGGCATGATCGACCGCATCAACGCCCTCACCGGCCACGCTCTCGCGCCCACGGTCGCCCCCCGCCGCCCCGGCGACCCGGCGAACGTCGTCGCCTCGGCCGACCGCGCCGCCGCCGAACTCGGCTGGAAGGCCCGCCACGGCGTCGACGACATGATCACCTCGGCCTGGGCCGGCTGGCAGCGCCTGCACCCGGCGGCGAGAGGCGGCTGATCCCCGGCTCCTGCCCCGGGGCGCCCACGGGCGGCGACCGCCCTGTCCGTCTCCCTCCCCGCGGGCCCGACCGGCTTCGTTCCGCCCGGCCCCGGCGTCGACCGACGGGGCTCGGCGGTGTCCGGTGCTCACCCCGCTCGCCGACGCTCCCGGGGAACGACGGCACTCCGGTGTGCGGCCGCGCGTGTCGTCCTGCTCACGTCAGCACGACACACCCCTGTCGCTCCAGCTCGGCCAGCAGGGGGTGCGAGGGATCGATCCCGTTCCACCGCAGGTCCAGCTTCTCCAGCGAGGTCAGCCGGGGGAGCCAGTCCGGCAGTCGGCCGAGGCGGTTGCTCCGCAGGTCGATCTGACGCAGTCGCGGGAGTCCGGCCAACTGCTCCGGCAGTTCCGCGAGCGCGTTCTCCCGGAGGTCCAGGTGGCGCAGCTGGCGCAGTTCGGCCACTGATGCGGGCAGGCGCCCGATCGCGTTGCCCCGCAGCCACAGCTCGCGCAGATCGCGGAGTCGGCCGATCGTGTCGGGCACCGTGGTGAGCCGGTTATGCTGTGCTCTGAGCTCGACGAGGCCGCTCATGCCGCCGATGGTCTCGGGAAGGGCGGTGAGGAGGTTCTCGCCGACGTTCAGGTAACGCACCAGCGTCAGGTCCCCCAGCTCGTCCGGGAGCCGGGACAACCGGTTGTCGTGCAGGTAGAGGCAGCCGTTCAGCTCGGGCAGAGCGCCCAGTTCTCCGGGCACCTCCGTGAGGAGGTTGTGGCCCAGGTCCAGGGTGTTCAGCCGGCTCAGCCGTCCGATCTCCGCCGGGAGGGCCGTGAGCCCGTTGTCCGCCAGGATCAGCACGCGGAGTTCGGTCCGCCGCCAGACCGACTCGGGTACCTCTCCGAGATCGTGGCGCCACAAGTTCATCGTGTGCCGCACGGCCGTGCCCCTCTCGTCAGCGGTGTCGGCCTCGATCCTCGTCCCGGCCGCCCCGGTCCGGCAGGCGGTTGCCGCGGATCGACCGGTTCCGGTGCGTTCCGTGCGTGCCGGGGCGCCGGCGGGGTCCCTCGACGCGTACTCGTTCCCTCCCGGTGATCACCGGATCCGCTCCGGGCGGATCCCCCGTCCCGCCCTACAGCGCCTTGAGCGCCGCCGCGGTGGCCCTGGTCAGGGCGGCCAGGTAGCCCTTCGGGAGTTTCGGGCTGCGGATGATCACCGAGCGCCAGTACAGCGGACCCGAGATCAGGTCGAGGGCCAGGTCGTGGTCGACGCCGGGGCGCACCTCGCCCCGCTCCTGCGCCGCCGTGACGATGCCCTTGGCGACCCCGTCCTGCCCCTCCCGCAGCGCCTTCTGCAGCGCCTCGGCGATGTCGGGGTTGCGGGCGGCCTCGGCCTGGAGGTCGGGGAGGATCTGCGAGGCGACGGGGTGGCGCAGGGCGCGTGAGGTGACCTCGTACAGCAGGCGCAGGTCGCCCTCGAGGGAGCCGGTGTCCGGCGTGGGCAGTCCCTGGACGGCGAGCGCGGAGACCAGGTCCAGGACCAGGTGCAGTTTGGAGCGCCAGCGGCGGTACACCGCGGTCTTGCCGACGCCCGCGCGGCGCGCGATGCCCTCGATGGACATCCGCGCGTAGCCGACGGCCGCGAGCTCCTCGAAGACGGCCGCCCGGATCGCCTCCGTGACGTCCTCGCGCAGTACGGCCGCCCCGGCGGGAGCCCTGCGGCGCGGACGCGGCTGGGACTCCTCGGCGTTCGTCGTCATGCGGACCAGCATAGGGCGTGACGACGATACGGGCCCGTTCCGACGACACTACGTGCACCGGTCCGGCACGGACAGGCACCGGCCGCACGCGGTCCGAACACATCCCGGACGGACCGCAGAACCGCCCCCGGCGTGCTCCGGGCCCGCCTCGGACCCGCTCCGGACCGGCCTCGGACCGTCCCCGGGCCTGCCGCGGGCCTGCCGCGGGCCCCGGACGCCACGACGAAACGGTTGCGTCACGACGTACATTCCGCCTACGCTCACGTTGCGACGATACGGTGCCGTCCCGACGTAAGTGAACGCGCGGAGACACGCGGGGAAACACCGGGCGGAACACGGCATCGCACCACCCCGCCACCCCCTCCCCCGCCCCCTAGTGAAAGAAGCGGATGTGAGCCAGGCCCTCCACACACCGCCTTCCCCACCGGTCCGCCCGGTCCCGGCCGAGGACGACCTCGCGGCCCTCGCCGCCCGCCACGGGCTCACGGTCAGCGGCGCCCGCCCCACCCTGCCCGACTACGTCCGCGAGCTGTGGGCGCGCCGGCACTTCATCCTCGCCTTCTCGCGGGCGAAGCTGACGGCGCA
>NZ_LIRG01000374.1 GCF_001419695.1 Streptomyces prasinopilosus | reverse complement strand
GACGCCGGCGCGGTCGCTGCACGGGGTGGGGTGCGGCGCAGGCGGCGAGCGCGGTGGCGAGGGCGCAGACGGCTGCCACTCGGTGTACCGAGGTGATCATTGTATGAAGATATGACTAATAGTGCGGCATTCCTCCGCATGTGCGGCGGGTGCGCCGTGAGGCCACCCGGACGGCCGCATCCCGGTGTGGCGTCCTCCCGTCCACGTCTTGCGGTGCGGGGCGGGCGGGGTTAACGTACAACCAAATGGTTGTAGATGGATGGGCCGACGAGGCCGTGGACCGGCTGTTCCACGCCCTGGCCGACACGACGCGCCGCGACATACTCCGCCGCTGCGTACGGGGTGAGCTGTCCGTGTCACGTCTGGCCGAGGCGTACCCGATGAGCTTCGCCGCGGTGCAGAAACACGTCACGGTGTTGGAGCGGGCCGGTCTGGTCACCAAGCGGCGCCGTGGCCGGGAACAGCTCGTGCGCACCGATCCCGACGCGGTGGACGGGGCCCGCAGGGCCCTCGACGAGCTGGAGACGGCCTGGCGGGCGCGCGTGGACCGGATGTCCGGTCTGCTGGCGGACGACCCCGGGACCGGCCCCGGGACCGACCCCGGCGCCGGTCCCGGCACCAGGGAAACGACGGAAGGACAGGACCGATGACCGTCACGAACGTGGACAAGGACCTCGAGAGGCTGACCCTCACCGTGATCGCGGACTTCGCCGCACCGGTCGAGAGGGTGTGGCAGCTGTGGGCCGACCCGCGGCGGCTGGAGCGCTGGTGGGGGCCGCCGGCCTACCCGGCCACCGTGGAGGAGCACGACCTCACCCCGGGCGGAGAGGTCAGGTACTTCATGACCGGCCCGGAGGGCGAGAAGTTCGGCGGCTGGTGGCGGATCACGACGGTCACCGCGCCCACCGCCCTCGAGTTCACCGACGGCTTCTCCGGCCCGGACGGCGAACCGAACCCCGAGATGCCGACCACCTCGGTGCGGATGACCCTCGGCGAGCACGAGGGCGGGACCAGGATGGAACTGCGCTCGGTCTTCGACACCCGGGAGCAGATGGAGCAGCTGGCCGAGATGGGCATGGTCGAGGGGCTGCGGCAGTCGATCGGGCAGATGGACGACCTGCTGGCGGACGCCTGAGCCGCGTACGGCCCGCCGGGCCGGCCGGAGGGGCGCCCCGCTCCTCCGGCCCGGCCCGGCGCCGTCACCGCCGCCAGGGCCCCGTGACCGCGAACGTCGTCCCGGGGTCGTAGCAGTTGACGTACATCGTCCGGCCGTCGGGGGAGAAGGAGACGCCCGCGAACTCGCCCCACTCCGGGGCCTCGGGCGTTCCGCCCGCCGCGGTGGCGGCTGATGCGATCGTCTGGCGGTTGCGGGCCAGCGCGTACACCTCGCCGTGCCGGGTGACGCCGTAGACGTGCTGCGCGCCGCCGCCGTCCTCGCAGACCATCAGGCCGCCGCCGGGGGCGAGGCAGATGTTGTCCGGCGACTCGCCGGGGAGCCGTACGTCGGTGTCCGGCCCGAAGACGATCACCAGCGTCAGCCGGCGCCGGTCCGGGTCGTAGCGCCAGATCTGCCCGTAGTGGTCGCCGGCCGAACCCTCCGCGCTGCGGGCGAAGGACGACACGAAGTACACCGACCGCCCGCCCCAGTAGCAGCCCTCCAGCTTCTGCGCGTGCGTGATGCCGCCGGTGCCGAAGTCCTGGAAGCGGATGGGCGTTTCGACGGCCAGCGGGTCCGGTACGTCCACCCACTCGACGCCGTCGAACCGGGCGCCCGTCTCCCGGACCGAGGACAGGTCCGGCACCCCGGGCACCCGCATCGCCTGGAGCCGGCCGCCCGCGCGTAGCGAACCGGTGCCGCCCAGCGGTCTGTCCGGCAGGAACCGGTAGAAGAGGCCGAAGGGCCGCTCGAAGGCGTCCTCCGTCTCGTAGACGACGCCCCGCCCCGGGTCCACCGCGACCGCCTCGTGCTGGAAGCGGCCCATCGCGGTCAGCGGGACGGCGCCCGTACGGCGCGGATCGGCGCCGTCCACCTCGAAGATGAAGCCGTGGTCCTTGGCGTAGCCGTTGGTGCCCGCCTTGTCCTCGGTCTCCTCGCAGGTCAGCCAGGTGTTCCAGGGAGTCGGCCCGCCCGCGCAGTTGACGGCCGTACCGGCGATCGCGACCCGCTCCGAGAGCACCCGGCCGCGGGAGTTCAGGGTCAGCGACGTGCAGCCGCCCTTGCCCTCCGGGTCGTAGGTCAGGCCCTCGACGGCCGGGACCGGGATCCTGCCGCCGGCGCGGTTCTCGTGGTTGCGGACCAGGTGGACGCGGCCCTGCCCACCCGCGAAGGCGGCCATGCCGTCATGGTTGGAGGGGACGGGACCCTCGCCGGAGCGCAGGGCGTCGCCCTCGCGCGACAGCACCCGGTAGCGGAAACCTTTCGGCAGGTCGAGCAGCCCGTCGGGGTCGGGGACGAGGGGGCCGTAGCCGTGGTGGCCGAGCTGCTGCGCGGCGGCGGCAGCGGGGGTGAACAGCTCGGAGAGGGCGCCGGAGAACGCGATGCCGATGCCCAGGGCGCCGGAACGGGCGAGCATCTGACGGCGCGTCGAGGGCGGGGATCCGGTGCCGGACCCCGTTTCCGGCGTACCTGTTTCTGACATGGGGGAACCTTCCTGCTGGCGGACAGGAACCGTGGTCCCGCCGTGTCTATCACCTGCCGTGAGTCACGGGAACCACGCGCGGAGCACGTGTCCCGTGCCCGTCCGCCGCCGGTCCCGCCTCACGTGTCCGGCTCACGTGTCCGGGGGCGAGGCCGGGGCCGGGGCCGGGACCTGGGCCGGTGCGGGGCCGGAGCCGGTGCCGGGGCCCGTGTCCGCGGCCGGGTCCGTGGCCAGGCGGCCGAAGTCCGGGACCTGCCGATCGGTCCGCGGGGGCCGGCCCCCGTCCTCGCCCCCCTCCACGTCCGTGGCGGGGCCCCCGTCCCGGCCGGCCGGCGGCCCGGGGTCCTCGAGGGCGCGTTCCCGTCCCGCCGGCGGCTGGGCGGCCCGTTCCAGGAAGCGCAGCAGTTCGACGGGGAAGGGCAGCACCAGGGTGGAGTTCTTCTCGGCGGACACGGCCACGATGGTCTGCAGCAGCCGCAGCTGCAGCGCCGAGGGCGTGTCCGCCATCTGCTGGGCCGCCTCGGCGAGTTTCCTGGAGGCCTGGAGTTCGGCGTCGGCGTTGATGACCCTGGCGCGGCGCTCGCGGTCGGCCTCGGCCTGGCGGGCCATGGACCGCTTCATGGTGTCGGGCAGCGAGACGTCCTTGATCTCGACACGGTCGATCTGCACGCCCCAGCCGACCGCCGGGCTGTCGATCATCAGTTCCAGGCCCTGGTTCAGCTTCTCGCGGTCGGACAGCAGGTCGTCGAGATCGCTCTTTCCGATGATCGAACGCAGTGAGGTCTGGGCCATCTGGGAGACGGCGAACCGGTAGTCCTCCACGTTCACGAGCGCCGCCGCCGCGTCCACGACCTTGAAGTAGACCACCGCGTCGACCCGCACCGTCACGTTGTCCCGGGTGATGCCCTCCTGCGCGGGCACCGGCATCGTGACGATCTGCAGGTTGACCTTGTGCAGCCGGTCCACGAAGGGGACGATCACCGTGAACCCCGGCTGACGCACCTCGCCGTACAGCCGGCCGAGGCGGAAGACCACCCCGCGTTCGTACTGCTTGACGACCCGCGCCGCCGCGGAGAGGTAGACGACGCCCGCGGCCCCGGTGGCGACGGCCGCGGTGAGCAGCTCCTCGACCATGACGACCTCCCGTCAGAGGTCTGCTTCACACCTTTACGGACACTTCTGCCACGATATGCCCGCTGCCCCGGTCGGGGCCACGGGGTGTCGCACGGCCCGCGGGGGAGGGGGCGGTTACGGGGTGCCCGTGAGCCGGCCCGCGTCGCGGGCCAGGGCGGTGAGCCGGGAGATGGCCCGGAAGTACTTCTTCCGGTAGCCGCCCTCCAGCATCTCCTCGCTGAACAGCCGGTCGAACGGCAGCCCCGAGGCGAGGACGGGCACCTCGCGGTCGTAGAGCCGGTCGGCGAGGACGACGAGGCGCAGCGCCGTCGACTGGTCCGGTACCGGCCGGACACCGGTGAGGCACACGGCGGCGAGCCCGTCGGTCAGGGCGCCGTACCGGCTGGGGTGCACCTTCGCGAGGTGGTCCAGCAGGTCCGCGAAGCCGTCCAGGGAGGCGCCCTCGGTGGCGTGCGCCGTCTTGGACACCAATTCGTCGGTGTACGGCGGCGGCGCCTTCGGCAGGCCGCGGTGGCGGTAGTCCTCGCCGTCGATGCGCAGGGCGCGGAAGTGGGCCGACAGGCCCTGGATCTCGCGCAGGAAGTCGGCCGCGGCGAACCGGCCCTCGCCGAGCCTGCCCGGCAGCGTGTTGGAGGTGGCGGCGAGCGCGACACCCGCCTCGACCAGCTTGCCGAGCAGGGTGGAGACGAGCACGGTGTCGCCGGGGTCGTCCAGTTCGAACTCGTCGATGCACAGGAGCCGGTGGCCGGAGAGGGTCTTCACCGTCTGCTGGAAGCCGAGGGCGCCGACCAGGTTGGTCAGCTCCACGAAGGTGCCGAACGCCTTCAGCGCGGGCTCGGCCGGGGCGGCGTGCCAGAGGGAGGCCAGCAGGTGGGTCTTGCCGACGCCGTACCCGCCGTCGAGGTAGACGCCGCGGGGACCGGCCGGGGCGGGCTTCGCCGCCTTGCCGAAGCCGAACAGCCGGCGCCTGCCGGAACCGCCGGCCGCGGGCCCGCCGAGACCCGCCGCGAACCCCTCGAGGACCCGCACGGCCTCGGTCTGGC
>NZ_LIRG01000373.1 GCF_001419695.1 Streptomyces prasinopilosus | reverse complement strand
CCGGCACCAACGGCAAGACCTCCACCGCCCGCATGATCGAGGCCCTCCTCGGCGCCTTCGAACTGCGCACCGGGCGCTACACCTCGCCGCACGTCCAGTCGGTCACCGAGCGGATCAGCCTCGACGGCGCGCCGGTCTCCGCCGAGCGGTTCGTGGAGACGTACCGGGACATCGCGCCGTACGTCGAGATGGTCGACGCGCGGCAGGAGCACCGGCTGTCCTTCTTCGAGGTGCTCACCGGCATGGCGTACGCGGCCTTCGCCGACGCTCCGGTGGACGCCGCCGTCGTCGAGGTCGGCATGGGCGGCAGCTGGGACGCCACCAACGTGATCGACGCCGGTGTCGCCGTGGTCATGCCGATCGACCTCGACCACACCGACCGGCTCGGCACCACGCCCGCCGAGATCGCCACGGAGAAGGCCGGCATCATCAAGCCGGACGCGACCGTGATCATGGCCCAGCAGCCGGTCGACGCGGCCCAGGTGCTGCTGAGGAAGGCCGTCGAGGCCGGCGCGACCGTGGCCAGGGAAGGGCTGGAGTTCGGCGTCGTCAGCCGGCAGGTCGCCGTCGGCGGCCAGCAGCTGACCCTGCGCGGCCTGGGCGGCGAGTACCCCGAGGTGTACCTGCCGCTGCACGGTGCCCACCAGGCGCACAACGCGGCCGTGGCGCTCGCCGCCGTGGAGGCGTTCTTCGGCGTCGGCGCCCAGCGCGCCGAGCCGCTGGACATCGACACCGTCCGCACGGCCTTCGCCACCGTCGCCTCACCGGGCCGGCTGGAGGTCGTCCGCCGGTCGCCCACCGTCGTGCTGGACGCCGCCCACAACCCGGCGGGCGCGCGGGCCGCGGCCGGGACGATCGGGGAGGCGTTCCAGTTCAGCCGGCTCATCGGCGTGGTCGGCGCGAGCGGCGACAAGAACGTGCGCGGACTGCTGGAGGCCTTCGAGCCGGTCTTCGCCGAGGTCGTCGTCACGCAGAACTCCAGCCACCGCGCGATGGACGCCGACGAACTGGCGGGGATCGCCGTCGAGGTGTTCGGCGAGGACCGCGTCCAGGTCGAACCCCGGCTGCCCGACGCGCTGGAGGCGGCGATCACGCTCGCCGAGGAGGAGGGCGAGTTCACCGGCGCCGGTGTGCTCGTCACCGGTTCCGTCATCACGGTCGGCGAGGCCCGGCTGCTTCTGGGGAAGGGCTGAGACACCGTGCGTACACTCTGCGCGTCGACCCTGATCAGTGAGTTCCTCGTCATCGGTTTCGCCGGACTGGTCGCGATGAAGGACCCGGACCTGACGGTCGGCACCGTGTGGACGGTCTGCGGCATCGCCATGTTCCTGTGCGTGGCCCTGTGCGGGGTGATCACCCGGCCCGGTGGCGTCGTCCTCGGCTGGGCCCTGCAGATCGCCCTGATCGCCTCCGGCTTCTTCGTCCCGACGATGTTCGTCCTGGGCGCCCTGTTCGCGGTGCTGTGGTGGGCCTCGGTCCACTACGGGCGGAAGATCGACGAGGCGAAGGCCCGGGCCGCCACCCGTGCCGGTCAGCCTGACGCTGCGTGACAGGCGCGGAATCCTGCCCGGTAACCTTCAGAGCACCCCGCACCACCCTTGAAGCATAAGGAGTTCCGCCGTGACCCAGCGCACCCTCGTCCTCCTCAAGCCCGACGCCGTCCGTCGTGGCCTGACCGGCGAGATCATCAGCCGCATCGAGCGCAAGGCCGGCTGGCAGCTCACCGCGCTGGACCTGCGCACCCTCGACCAGGACACGCTGGAGCAGCACTACGGCGAGCACAAGGGCAAGCCCTTCTACGAGCCGCTGATGGAGTTCATGGCCTCCGGCCCGGTCGTGGCGATGATCGTCGAGGGTGAGCGGGTCATCGAGGGCGTGCGCCGACTGGCCGGGCCGACCGACCCGGTCGCCGCGGCCCCGGGGTCGATCCGCGGGGACTTCGGCGTCATCGTCCGGGAGAACCTGATCCACGCCTCCGACTCCGAGGAGTCCGCCGAGCGCGAGGTGAAGATCTTCTTCCCGGACCGCGCCTGACGGCCGCGGGGACACCACCGCCCGCGTCGGCCGTCCGCACGGGCGGTCCGTGCGGATCAGCCGTGCCGATCCTCCGTACGGGCCGTCCGTGTCGGCCGTTCGTGTGAGCCGTGTCCCTCGATCACCGCGTGCGTGACGGCCGCGCGCGCCGGCCGCCCGCGCGGGGCCGCGCGACGTCACCGCCGCGCAGGACGCATGCCCGAACGGCCGCCTGCGACACGTGTGCGACAAGGGGTGCGAAGGCCACGCGCGACGCTCGCCCGCCGAAGCCGCTCATAACAATCGCATAGCGGCCGTGGGCTGCGGTTTTGGCCATCTGGCGACGGTCTGGGGGCTTTGCCCCCGGGCCTTCTCGGCATGCGGACGGCGTTCGGGGGAACGCATGCCCCCGATGGCCCGTCTCCACAAGCAACGGGACCCGCCATCTGATGAGAATGGCGAAGACCCTCGCGCCGTGTTCGCGAAGGCGCGTCTACGATGGAGCCTTCGCGTCACCGCACCCACCTCGCCTACCTGAAAAGCCCTCAAAAGCCAGTGGGAAGGCCAGACGAATCCTCATGGGGAACTCTATGTCGTTCATCGGCCGTGACATGGCTGTCGACCTCGGGACCGCCAACACGCTGGTGTACGTCAGGGGCCGCGGAATCGTACTCAATGAGCCGTCCGTCGTCGCGATCAACACCAATACCGGCGGCATCCTCGCGGTCGGGTCCGAGGCGAAGAAGATGATCGGGCGCACCCCCGGCAACATCGTCGCCGTCCGTCCGCTGAAGGACGGCGTCATCGCCGACTTCGAGATCACCGAGCGGATGCTCCGCTACTTCATCCTGAAGATCCACAAGCGGCGGCACCTGGCCCGCCCGCGGGTCGTCGTCTGCGTCCCCTCCGGCATCACGGGTGTGGAGCGCCGTGCCGTCATCGAGGCGTCGTCCCAGGCCGGCGCCCGCCAGGTGCACATCATCGAGGAGCCCATGGCCGCGGCCATCGGCTCCGGCCTGCCGGTCCACGAGGCCACGGGCAACATGGTGGTGGACATCGGCGGCGGCACCACGGAGGTCGCGGTCATCTCCCTCGGCGGCATCGTCACCGCCCAGTCCATCCGGGTCGCGGGCGACGAACTGGACAACGCGATCATCCAGTACGTCAAGAAGGAGTACTCCCTCCTGCTGGGCGAGCGCTCGGCCGAGCAGATCAAGCTCACCATCGGTTCGGCGTACGACCTCGACTCCGACGAGCACACCGAGATCCGCGGCCGGGACCTCGTCTCCGGACTGCCCAAGACCGTGGTCATCTCCGCCGGCGAGGTCCGCAAGGCGATCGAGGAGCCCGTCAACTCGATCGTGGACGCCGTCAAGACCACGCTCGACAAGTGCCCGCCGGAACTGTCCGGCGACATCATGGACCGGGGCATCGTGCTGACCGGCGGCGGCGCCCTGCTGCGCGGTCTGGACGAGCGGCTGCGGCGGGAGACGGGCATGCCCATCCACATCGCCGAGGACCCGCTGGACAGCGTGGCGCTCGGTTCCGGGAAGTGCGTCGAGGAGTTCGAGGCACTCCAGAAGGTGCTGGACGCCCAGCCCCGCAGATGACACGACTCTTCGATTCCGCCGTACGGGACGATCTCCCCTCGTACGGCGGATCGTTGATATAGAGACATGAGAACCACCCGTACTTTCCGGCGGTTCGCGAAGCCCCCCGGGCATTCCTGATCCGCCCCGACGACTTCTCACGACTTCTCACCACTCTTACGACTCCTTACGACCCCTGTTCTCGCTACCCGTTTCGACGAGGAAGGCACGGCCGCCGCACGTGAGGGACACACGAGAGAGCCGGCTGCTCCTGGTGCTGCTGATCACCACCGCTTTCGCACTGATCACGGTGGACATCCGCGGCGGGGAGGATTCACCGGTCGACGGTGCCCGGCGGGCCGCGGCCGCGGTCTTCGGCCCGGTCGAGAACGGCGTGTCCGGCGCGGTCGACCCGATCGGCAACGCGGTCGCCGCGGTCCGCGAATCCGGTGACCGGCACGACCGGCTCGCCGCACTCGAGCGGGAGAACACCGCGCTCAAGGCCGAACTCGGCAGCGACGACCGCAACCGCAGCAGGAGCAAGCAGCTCGACCGGATGCTGAAGGTCGCCGGCCAGGGCCAGTACGGCATCAAGGGCGCCCAGGTCATCGCCATAGGAGCGGCCCAGGGCTTCTCCTGGACCATCACCATCGACGTCGGCGCCGACGACGGCATCGAGCGCGACATGACCGTCCTCAACGGGGACGGACTCGTCGGCCGGGTCACCACCGTCGGCCCGCACACCGCCACCGTGCTGCTCGCCAACGACCCCGACTTCACCGTGGGCACCCGCATGGAGGCCGGCGACGAACTCGGCTTCGCCTCCGGCCAGGGCGACCGGCCCCTGCGCGTCGAACTCCTCAACGGCAAGGCCGAGATCAAGAAGGGCGACCGGCTGGTCACCTTCGGCTCCCAGGCCGACAAGCCGTTCGTGCCCGGCGTCCCCGTCGGCACCGTCTCCCGCGTCGACCCCTCCGGGGGAGACCTCACCCGCACCCTCTACGTCACGCCGTTCGTCGGCTTCACCAAGCTCGACATCGTCGGTGTCGTCGTCCAGGCCCCGAAGAAGGACCCGCGCGACACGGTGCTGCCCGAGAAGCCGAAGCCGACCCCCACTCCGACCGTCACGGTGACCGTCACCCCGTCCGCCCCTGCCGACGGCCAGCCCCAGCAAGAGCAGTAGGAGCTGTCACCCCATGCGCGTCAACCGGATCCTGCTCTCCAGCTCGCTGATCGTCGTCGCCCTGATGATCCAGGTGAGCGTCCTCGCCCGCCTCCACCTCCCGGGAGCCGTTCCCGACCTGCTCCTGCTCACCGTCCTCGGCCTCGCCCTGGTCTACGGCCACGTCGGCGGCGCCCTCGTCGGCTTCGGCGCCGGGCTCCTCGCCGACCTCGCGCCCCCCGCCGACCACGCCGTCGGCCGCTACGCCCTCGTGCTGTGCGTCATCGGCTACCTCGCCGGACTCGTCAAGCCCGAGTCCGGGCAGGTGAGGTCGGCGCTCGGCCCCATGGCCGTGGTGGTCGCCGCCGCGGTCGGCTCCACCCTGCTCTACGCCGGCGTCGGCGCCCTCGTCGGCGACACCGCCGCCCGCCACGTCGGCCTCGGCGGACTGCTCTTCAGCGCCGCCCTGTACGACCTGCTGCTCGCCCCGTTCGTCGTCCCCGGGGTCATGGCCCTGGCCCGCCGCGCGGAGAACGATCCGCTCGCCGAGAACAGCTCCGCCAAGTCCGCGGACCTCGCCTCCGGCTGGAGCTCCGGCGGCACCGGGCTGCGCATCGGCGCCCAGCGGGGCCTTCGCGCGAAGGCGACGCGGGCCCGGGTGGCCCGCGCGGGCCGCATCAAAGGGGTGAAGCGGCTGTGACCTCACGAGGCTTCACTGGAAAGAGTGAACGACGGCGGAAACCCGCCGGGTCGCACGGCCGTTCACCACTCGTACACGCGGCACTCGTACACGCGGCGTCCGCACGCACGGCGTCCGTGCACGGGGCGGCCGCACGCCCAGCAGTCGTCCACGCACCGGCGTACACGCACGGAGAGGAGGAGGGAGCCGCATGACCAACATTCCCGAGACCGGGCGCAGCACACGGGTCCAGATCCGGCTCGTCGTCATCCAGGTCCTCGTCCTCTCCCTCCTCGGCACCCTCGGCGGGCGCCTGTGGTACCTCCAGATCCGCGAGGGCGCCGAGTACGCCAAGGAGGCCTCCGGCAACCACGTCCAGCAGGTCGTCCAGCCCGCGGTCCGCGGCTCCATCCTGGACGCCCGCGGCGTGGCCCTCGCCGACAACGAGACCCGGCTGGTCGTCTCCGCCTCCCGCACCGAGCTCATGAAGATGCGGGACGACGGCAAGGCGGTCCTCACCAAGCTCGCCGGCGTCCTCGGCATGCCCGCCAAGGACGTCCTCGAGAAGGTCCGGCTGTGCGACGCCGAGACCCCCCAGCCCTGCTGGAACGGCTCGCCCTACCAGCCCATCCCCATCACCGACGAGGCCACCGCCAAGCAGGCCCTGCAGATCCGCGAGCGCGCCGAGGACTTCCCCGGCATCACCGCCGAGCCCCAGGCCGTCCGCCGGTACGCCGCCCCCGGGCAGGCCAACACCGCCCAGGTCCTCGGCTACCTCTCGCCCGTCACCGACGAGGAACTCCAGAAGGCGCAGGACACCGCGTCGCCGTACCTGCGCTCCGACCAGGTCGGCCGCTCCGGCCTGGAGCGCGAGTACGACAAGGAACTGCGCGGCAAGGCCGGCGTCACCCGCTACGAGGTGGACAACCTCGGCCGCGTCATCGGCGAGGCCGAGGCCGACCCCGCCGAACCCGGCGCCAACCTCGTCACCAGCATCGACGCCCGCGTCCAGCGGGTCGCCGAGTACGAGCTGAACGAGGCGATGAAGGCCGCCCGCAAGGAGATGGACCGCAACACCAACCGCCTCTACGAGGCCGACTCGGGCGCCGTCGTCGTCATGGAGGCCAAGACCGGCCGGGTCGTCGCGATGGCCTCCAACCCGAGCTACGACCCCAACGCCTGGGTCGGCGGCATCTCCGGCAAGGACTACGCGAACCTCACCGGCAAGGACTCCAACTACCCGCTGCTGAACCGCGCCATCCAGGGCCTGTCGGCACCCGGCTCCATCTTCAAGGTCATCCCGACCGCCGCCGCGATCAACGCCGGGTACTCCTTCGACGGGCCCTACGAGTGCTCCAGCTCGTACTCCATCGGCGGCCAGGTCTTCAAGAACTTCGAGTCCCAGAACCACGGCGCCATCAGCCTCGGCCGCGCCCTCGAGGTCTCCTGCGACACCGTCTTCTACCGCCTCGCCCACGAGGAGTGGAAGCGCGACGGCGGCAACAAGCCGAAGAAGAACGCCAAGGACTGGTTCTACAAGACCTCCCACCAGTTCGGCCTCGGCGAGCTGACCGGCATCGACCTGCCCAACGAGGTCACCGGCCGCGTCCCCGACCGCCAGTGGAAGCGCGACTACTGGAAGGCCAACAAGGACGCCTGGTGCAAGTCCGGCAAGAAGGGCGGCAGCTACGTCGAGCAGATCGCCTACGAGAACTGCCTCGAGGGCAACCGCCTGCGCGCCGGTGACTCCGTCAACTACTCCATCGGCCAGGGCGACACCCTCGTCACCCCGATCCAGATGGCCTCCGTCTACGCGGCCCTCGCCAACGGCGGCACGCTCTACCGGCCCACCGTCGGCAAGGCCGTCATCAGCCCCGACGGCAAGCGGGTCACCGAGATCGAGCCCAAGGCGCAGAGCAGGCTGCCGGTGACCAAGAAGACCCTCGCCGAGATAGACGGTGCCCTGGAGGGAGTCGCCACCCGCGGTACGGCCGCCTGGCGGTTCGGCGGCTGGCCGCAGGACGAGATCCCGATGCACGCCAAGACCGGTACCGCGGAGGTCTACGGGAAGCAGACCACCTCCTGGTTCGCCACCTACACCAAGGACTACTCGATCGTCATGACGATCGCCCAGGGCGGCACCGGATCCGGCGCCTCGGGCCCCGCCGTGCGCAACATCTACAACGCGCTGTACGGCGTCTCCCCGGAGGGCGTCATCGACGAGAAGACGGCACTGCTGCCCGCCCCGCAGAAGACGCTGCCCAAGGTCAGGACGGACGGCACCATCGTCTCCCCGAAGATCTCCGAGGACCCGGCCAAGGAGCGCGGGGCCGCCGGGGAGGACGGGCAGGCACCCGACGGCCAGGACCAGGACCAGGACCAGAACCAGGGCGCGACCACGACCACGCCCCCGCCCGCCAACCGCGACACCCGTCGCCGCGACGCGCGGCGGGGCGGCGGACGGGGCGGCCGGCCCTCCGGTGACGGACGGTCACCGGAGGGCCGGACCAGGGGCGAACGGACGGGCGACGGACGCCGGGACGACGGACAGCCGTCCGGAGGACGCCGTCACGGCGTCCTCCGGGCACGCCGTGCGGCAGGCCGGAGGGCGGCGGCATGAGCGGCGGAGTCAACAGCTTCCACGTCTCCGGATACGGACCCGAACGGGCCGGCTGGACGCGGCTCTTCGCCCGCGACTCCCCGGCCCGGCGCCTCGACTGGCCGATACTGCTGGCCGCGACCGCCCTGTCGCTGCTCGGCTCGCTCCTGGTCTTCTCGGCGACCCGCAACCGCACCGAGATCAACCAGGGCGACCCGTACTACTTCCTGGTCCGGCACTGGCTGAACACCGGCATCGGCCTGGCCCTGATGATCGCCGTGCTCTGGCTCGGCCACCGCGCCCTGCGCACCGCCGTGCCGGTCCTCTACGGCCTCTCCGTCCTGCTGATCCTGCTGGTGCTCACCCCCCTGGGCTCCACCATCAACGGCGCCCACTCCTGGATCAAGCTCGGCGGCGGATTCTCGATCCAGCCCTCCGAGTTCGTGAAGCTCACGATCATCCTGGGCATGGCGATGCTGCTCGCCGCCCGGGTCGACGCGGGCGACAAGCCCCACCCCGGCCACCGCACGGTCCTCCAGGCCCTCGGCCTGGCCGCCGTCCCCATGCTGATCGTGATGCTGATGCCCGACCTCGGGTCGGTCATGGTCATGGTCGTCATCGTGCTCGGCGTGCTGCTCGCCTCCGGCGCCTCCAACCGGTGGATCTTCGGTCTGATCGGCACCGGCGCGATCGGCGCGGTCACCGTCTGGCAGCTCGGCGTGCTCGACGAGTACCAGATCAACCGCTTCGCCGCCTTCGCCAACCCCGAACTCGACCCCGCCGGCGTCGGCTACAACACCAACCAGGCCCGCATCGCCATCGGTTCCGGCGGCCTCACCGGCTCCGGACTCTTCCAGGGCTCGCAGACCACCGGCCAGTTCGTGCCCGAGCAGCAGACCGACTTCGTCTTCACCGTCGCCGGAGAGGAACTCGGCTTCGTCGGGGGCGGGCTCATCATCGTCCTGCTCGGCGTCATCCTGTGGCGCGCCTGCCGCATCGCCCGCGACACCACCGACCTGTACGGCACCATCGTCGCCGCCGGCATCGTCGCCTGGTTCGCCTTCCAGTCCTTCGAGAACATCGGCATGACCCTCGGCATCATGCCGGTCACCGGTCTGCCCCTGCCGTTCGTCTCCTACGGCGGTTCGTCGATGTTCGCGGTGTGGCTGGCCGTGGGCCTCCTGCAGTCGATCAGACTGCAACGCCCCCTGTCCGCGATGAACCCGCCCG
>NZ_LIRG01000372.1 GCF_001419695.1 Streptomyces prasinopilosus | reverse complement strand
GGGCCCCCGGTGGTGTCGGGCCCCCGGTGGTGTCGGGCCCCCGATGGTGCCGGGCCCCCGGTGGTGCCGGGGCCGCCGGTGGCGTCAGTACGGCCAGATCGGGGGGTCGGTGACGAAGTGCCCGCCGAGGCACGCCTGCGCCGGATCGGCCGGATCCAGTTCACCCTGCTCGGCGACGAGCTTCGCGGCGAACGGCTCGGAGTCGTCCTGCGGTTCGTAACCGAGGGCGCGCGCGGAGGTGAGGTCCCACCACAGCCGGGTGTTGTCGGACGAGCCGTGCACGACCGTGTGGCCGACACCCTCGGCGGTCAGGGCCGCGTGGAACAGGCGGGCGCCGTCGGCGGGGCTCATCCACACCGAGAGCATCCGCACGCTGGTCGGCTCGGGGAAGCAGGACCCGATGCGCACGGAGACGGTCTCCAGGCCGTGCTTGTCCCAGTACAGCTGGGCGAGATCCTCGCCGAAGCACTTGGACAGGCCGTAGAAGGTGTCCGGGCGGCGCGGGGTGCCGACCGGGATGAGGGGCTCGTCGCCCCGCGGGTACGGGGTGTAGCCGACGGCGTGGTTGGAGGAGGCGAAGACGATCCGTCCCACGCCCTCCTCGCGCGCGGCCTCGTACAGGTGGTAGGTGCCCTCGATGTTCGCCGCGAGGATCTTCTCGAAGGAGGACTCCAGGGAGATGCCCGCGAGGTGGATGACCGCGTCGACCCCGCGGACCGCCTCCCGCACGGCCTCCCGGTCGGCCAGGTCCGCCACGATCGCGTCCGGCTCCCCCTCCACGGGCCGCAGGTCGAGCAGGCGCAGCTCGTAGCCGTAGTCCGGGAGCAGGCCCCGCATCAGGGTGCCGAGGCCGCCGGCGGCACCGGTGAGCAGGACGGTGCGGGGAGCGGGCATCGAGGATCTCCTTGCGTCACCGGCCGTGCATGTGCACGCACGGCATTCATAAGCGTGGACACGGTAAGGAGGCGGTCCGTCGCCCGTCAAGTGCTCTCGATCTTCCGCGCGGTGGGGGAAATCGGCCGATGTGTGGCGAGGTGGCCCGCTTGACCGGGGTCGCGGGGCGCTCTAGCGTGGCGTCGTTCAGAAATGTAGACGTCAATCAAGAGTATGGACTTGGGAGAGTTCGTGACACCAGCTCCTCTCGCCGCCCGGCTCGGCATCCCCAGCGGACCGCTGTTCTTCCCGGTCACCGCCTACGGGCCCGACGGCTCCGTCGACCTCGAGACCTACCGGCTCCATGTGCGCGGCGGGGTCGAGGCCGGCGCCGCCGCCGTCTTCGCCTGCTGCGGCACCGGGGAGTTCCACGCCCTGACACCCGGGGAGTTCGAGGCGTGCGTGCGGGTCGCCGTGGAGGCGGCCGACGGCCGCGTCCCGGTCGTCGCGGGCACCGGGTACGGCACCGGCCTCGCGGTGCACTGGGCCTCCCTCGCCGAGCGGGCCGGGGCGGACGGGCTGCTCGCCCTGCCGCCCTACCTGGTGCGGGCCGGCCAGGCGGGACTGGTGCGGCACTACCGCGAACTCGCCGCGGCGACCCCCCTGCCGGTGATCGTCTACCAGCGCGACAACGCCCTGTTCACCCCCGCGAGCGTCGTCGAACTGGCCCGCACCGAGGGGATCGTCGGCCTCAAGGACGGCCACGGCGACCTCGACCACCTGCAGCGGACCGTCAGCGCCGTACGCACCGAGGCCCCCGGCGACTTCCTGTACTTCAACGGGCTGCCCACCGCCGAACAGACCCAGCTCGCCTACCGCGCCCTGGGCGTCACCCTCTACTCGTCCGCCGTGTTCTGCTTCGTGCCCGAGGTCGCCCTCGCCTGCCACCGCGCCCTGCACACCGGTGACCGGGAGACCGTGGACCGCCTTCTCGACGGCTTCTACCGGCCCTTCGTCGACCTGCGCGACCAGGGCAGCGGATACGCGGTCTCCCTGGTCAAGGCCGGGGTGCGGCTGCGCGGTCTGGACGTGGGCGGGGTCCGCCCGCCGCTCGACGAACCGGCCGGGGATCATGTCGAGCGACTCGCTCGGCTGATCGAGCGGGGACTCGCCCTGACCGAGGAGGCCAAGTGAAGGCATCGGCGTTCGTCTACCCCTGGGACGTCAACGGGGACCCGGAGGCCCCCGCACGGATCGCCGCACTCGGCGTGGCGCAGGCGACGCTCGCCTCCGCCTACCACTCCACGCGCGCCCTGACCCCCCGTCACCCGCGCCACCGCGTCGTCACCGCCGAGCACGCGGCCGTCCTCTACCCGCCCGGCGCCCACTGGGCCGGCCGCACCCCGCGCCCGTACGCCTCCGGTGCCTGGGCCCCCGGCGACGCCTTCGGCGAGGCCGCCGGGGCACTCGCGGACGCGGGCCTGGAGGTGCACACCTGGGTCGTGCTCGCGCACAACTCCCGCCTCGGCGCCGACCACCCGGACACCTCGGTCGTCAACGCCTACGGCGACCGCTACCCGTGGGCGCCCTGCATCGCCCAGCCCGCCACCCGCGCCTACCTGACCGGCCTGGCCGCGGAGGCGGCGGTACGGCCCGGGGCGAGCGGCACCGAACTGGAATCCCTCGGCTGGTACGGGCTCGCGCACCTGCACGCCCACGACAAGACCGCCGGGGTCGGCCTCGGGGACGCCGGGCAGTACCTGATGTCCCTGTGCTTCTGCCCGTCCTGCCGCGAGGGCTACGGGGGCCGGGGCCTGGACGCCGGTGAACTGGCCGCGGCCGTACGGGCCGCCCTGGAACCGGTGTGGCGGGGGACGGCGCCCTCCGACGGGGGCTGGACCGGGGTCGGCAAGCTCCTCGGCGAGGAGACGGCGGCCGCCACCCGCGCGTGGCGCGACGCGACGGCCCGCACGCTCCAGGAGGAGGCGGTCCGGGCGGTCCGCGACGCGGCGCCCGAGGGCTTCCAGGTCCTGCTGCACGCGGACCCGGTGTCGTACCACTGCGGGGCCAACGCGGGCGTCGACCCCGCGCACGTCCTCTCCGTCGCCGACGGCGTGGTCGTCCCCTGCACCGGCGGCCCCGCCCTGCTGGCACCGTTCGCGCGGGAGGCGCCGGAGAGCCGTCCGGACGCCGTCCTCGCCGCCAACCTCACCGTGGTCTCCGGCATGGGCGGCAGCCCCGGCACCCTCGCCGCGGACGCCGCCGAGGCCCGCCGCCTCGGCGCCACGGAACTGCGGCTGTACCACGCGGGACTGGCATCGGACGGCGACCTCGAAGCGGTGCGCGCGGCGCTCACCGCGCTCTGAGGCGGCGCCACCGCCACCGCGCTCCGGGGCGGCGGCCGGTGGCGGTGACCCGGCCCGGAGGCGGGCCGGGCGTCCCGCGCCGCACGGCGGTCGGCGTGGCGGCCGGGACGGTGGGCGGTCCTGCCCGATCGCCGTGCCGCACGCCCGGAGCGGCGGATCGTCCCGCGCCGCGCGCGGCGCGGCGGCGGCAGCCGGGAGGGCGGTGCCGGGTCCGTCCGCCCGGTTCGCCCGGCCCGGCCGTTTCCCGCGTCCGGTGCGTCGCCGGGCCGGGTCGTCGTGGGCCCCGGGGGCCGTCCCCGCGGAGCGGGCGGACGCCCCGGAAGCCGTACGGGCGGGCGATGAGTTCCGGGGCCCGGGCCGGTCACCCCTCCAGGAACACCCGTGCGTGCACGGGTACCGCCATGAGGAGCAGGGAGCAGCCCATGACCGAACCCACCCTCGACCTCGGACCGCAGGCGCGGATCGTCGCGCGCCTCGCCGAGGGCGTCACCGACGCGCAGCTCACGGACGGGACGCCCTGCCCCCGGTACGAGGTGCGCCACCTGCTGGCCCACCTCGCCGGACTGAGCGCCGCCTTCCGCGACGCCGGCCGCAAGGACCTCGGCGCCACCACCGACACGAGCCCGGACGGCGCTCTACCGGAGCCGGCCCCCGGATGGCGCGAGGACCTGCCCGCGGTGCTCGGCGAACTCGCCGAGGCCTGGCGCGACCCCCGGGCCTGGAGCGGCATGACCAGGGCCGGGGGCGTCGACCTGCCGGGCGAGGTGGCCGGGGCCGTGGCCGCCGACGAACTGGTCGTCCACGGCTGGGACCTGGCCCGCGCCACCGGCCAGGACTACGTGCCCGACCCCGCCGCCCTCGAGGCCGCGCACGCCTTCCTCCTCGCCGCCGCCGCGGAACCCGGCCGGGACGGCGGCGAGGGCATCTTCGGCCCCGTCGTGCCCGTGCCGTCCGACGCCCCGCTGCTGGACCGGACGGTGGGACTGAGCGGCCGCGGCCCGGGGTGGACACCCAGGGTCTGACCTGGAGGTTCCGCGAGCGGCCGGGCACCCGGGCAGGACGGGTGCCCGGCCGTCACGGGTTCACGGGCCCGTGCGCGCGCACCCGTCCGGCGGGGCCGGACCGCCGCCGCCGCGCCGGGCGGCCGCTCCGGAGGCCGGGAGCGGCCCCCGAACTTCCTTTGTCAGAACCATTGACGAAACCCCGGGCCGCTCCTAGTTTCATCGCGTCGTACTTCGTACGTCATATATGAGACGCGATACGCGAGATCCGAGAGGCGCGCATGACCTCTGTGCCCACCCCGATCCCCTCCCGCACGCAGTACGTGCTGGAAGAGATCAAACGCCGCATCCTCACCGGCAGGCTGACGCCGGGCCAGGCCCTGGTCGAGACCGATCTCGCCGCGCAGTTCGGGGTGTCCAAGACCCCGGTGCGGGAGGCGCTCAAGACCCTGGCCGGCACCGGCCTGGTGGTGATGAGCCAGTACAAGGGCGTCACGGTGCGCATGGTCGACGCGGACATGGCACGCGAGGTCTACGACGTGCGGCTGCTCCTCGAACCCGAGGCGCTGCGGCGCGCCGTGTGGCGCGGTGCCTCCCTGGACGCCGCGCGCGACGCGCTGACACGGGCCGACGAGGCCACCGACACCGCCGAACGCTCCCTGACCAACCGGGAGTTCCACCGCGCCCTGTACCTGCCGTGCGGCAACCCGCTGCTCGGCCGGATGCTCGACGAGGTCCGCGACCAGGCCGCACTGGTCTCCGCCGTCGCCTGGGCCGCCGACCCCTCCTGGGAGCAGGAGGCCAGCGAGCACCGCGAGATCCTCCGCCTCGCCCTGGCCGGCGACGCGGACGGCGCGGCGCGCGCCCTGCACGCGCACATCGCCTCCTTCGTCCGGCGGGCCTTCCCCGGCGCGGAACTCGGCGCGCGGGCGGGCCTCGAGGCCCAGGAGTTCCCCGAATCCCCGGCAGTACCGGTAGTCCCGGCAGCCCAGAAAGAGGACGGTCAGGCATGACGACGACGTTCGAGACCCAGCGGACGGCCCTGGCCGGCGTGGTGGCCATCCCGGTGACCCCGTTCGCCGAGGACGGCTCCGTCGACCGGACCGGGTACCGGGCCCTGCTGCGCCGCCTCCTCGACGCCGGCATCACCACCCTGACCCCCAACGGCAACACCGGCGAGTTCTACGCCCTGACCCCCGAGGAGCGGCGCACGGTCACCGAGCTGACCCTCGAGGAGACCGGCGACGGCTCGTCCGTCCTGGTCGGCGTGGGCCACGACGTGCCGACCGCCGTCGCCTCCGCACGGCACGCCCGCGACCTCGGCGCACGGATGGTGATGGTGCACCAGCCCGTCCACCCCTACGTCTCCCAGAGCGGCTGGGTCGACTACCACCGCGCCATCGCCGAGGCCGTGCCCGACCTGGGCGTCGTCCCCTACATCCGCAACGACCGGCTCGCCGGCGCCCGCCTCGCCGAACTCGCCGACTCCTGCCCCAACGTCATCGGCGTGAAGTACTCCGTGCCGGACGCGGCGAGGTTCGCCGCCTTCGCGCGGGACGCCGGCCTCGAACGGTTCGTCTGGGTCGCCGGCCTCGCCGAGCCGTACGCCCCCTCCTACTTCTCGGCGGGCGCCACCGGCTTCACCTCCGGACTGGTCAACGTCGCCCCCTCGGTCTCGCTCGACATGATCGGGGCGCTCCGCTCGGGCGACTACGTGACCGCCATGAAGGTCTGGGAGCAGATCCGCCGCTTCGAGGAACTGCGCGGCGCCAACGGCTCCGCCAACAACGTCACCGTCGTCAAGGAGGCCCTCGCCTCCCTCGGCCTGTGCCGCCGCGAGGTCCGCCCGCCGAGCAGGCCGCTGCCCGAGGACGAGCGGGCCGAGGTCGCCGCGATAGCCGCGGGGTGGTCCGTGTGAGCGTCTCCGACGAGCGGCGCAAGCGGCCCGAGGAACTGCGCAGCCACCAGTGGTACGGCACGGACGGACTGCGCTCCTTCAGCCACCGCGCCCGCACCCGCCAGCTCGGCTACCTGCCCGAGGAGCACCTGGGCAAGCCGGTCGTCGCGATCCTCAACACCTGGTCCGACATCAACCCCTGCCACGTCCACCTGCGCGACCGCGCGCAGGCGGTCAAGAGGGGCGTCTGGCAGGCGGGCGGCTTCCCGCTGGAGTTCCCGGTCTCCACGCTCAGCGAGACCTTCCAGAAGCCGACCCCGATGCTCTACCGCAACCTCCTCGCCATGGAGACCGAGGAACTGCTGCGCTCCTACCCGGTCGACGGGGCCGTGCTGCTGGGCGGCTGCGACAAGTCCACACCCGCCCTGCTCATGGGCGCCGCCAGCGTCGACCTGCCCACCGTCTTCGTCCCGGCCGGACCCATGCTCCCCGGCCACTGGCGCGGCGAGACCCTCGGCTCCGGCACCGACATGTGGAAGTACTGGGACGACAAGCGGGCCGGCGTCATCGGCGACTGCGAGATGCAGGAACTGGAGAGCGGCCTGGCCCGCTCGCCCGGCCACTGCATGACCATGGGCACGGCGTCCACGCTGACCGCCGCCGCCGAGGCCCTCGGCGTCACCGTGCCGGGCGCCTCCAGCATCCCGGCCGTCGACTCCGGGCACGACCGGATGGCCGCCGCGGCCGGCCTGCGCGTCGTCGAACTGGTCCACCGCGACCGGAAGCTGAGCGACATCCTCACCGCGGAGGCCTTCCAGGACGCGGTGACGACGGTCCTGGGCCTCGGCGGCTCCACCAACGCCGTGATCCACCTGATCGCCATGGCCGGCCGCGCCGGCGTCTCCCTCACCCTCGACGACTTCGACCGCATCGCCCGCACCGTCCCGGTGCTCGCCAACGTGCGGCCCGGCGGACAGACCTACCTGATGGAGGACTTCCACTTCGCGGGCGGCCTGCCCGGGTTCCTCTCCCGGATCGAGGACCTGCTCCACCTGGAGCGGCCCACCGTCTCCCACGACACCCTGCGCGAACAGCTCGCCGGCGCGCAGGTGCACCACGACGACGTCATCCGGCCCCGGGACAAGCCCGTCGCCGAGGAGGGCGGACTCGCCGTCCTACGCGGCAACCTCTGTCCCGACGGCGCCGTCATCAAGCACATCGCCGCCGCACCGCACCTGCTCAGGCACACCGGCCCCGCGGTCGTCTTCGACGACTACCGGACCATGCAGCGCACCATCAACGACCCGGACCTGGGCATCACCGCCGACCACGTGCTGGTGCTGCGCAACGCCGGCCCCAAGGGCGGGCCCGGCATGCCCGAGTACGGCATGCTGCCCCTGCCCGACCACCTGCTCAAACAGGGGGTGCGGGACATGGTGCGGATCTCCGACGCCCGCATGAGCGGCACGAGCTACGGCACCTGCGTGCTGCACATCGCCCCCGAGTCGTACGTCGGCGGACCGCTGGCCCTCGTCCGCACCGGGGACCTGATCACCCTCGACGTCGAACGCCGGCTGCTCCAACTCGAGGTCGACGACGAGGAACTGGAGCGGCGCAGGGCGCAGTGGACGCCCCCGCCCGTCCGGTACGAGCGCGGATACGGCGCGCTCTACAACGAGCAGATCACCCAGGCCGACACCGGCTGCGACTTCGAGTTCCTCGCCCGGCCGGGCACGGTGCAGGACCCCTACGCGGGCTGACCGCGAGCACCGCCGCGCGGTCCGCGCCCGGACCGCGCACCCCGCACACCCGTACGGTCCCGCCGCCGCTCCCGCACACCCCGGAAGAAAGCGCTTCACCCCGCACAGCACGACGTACACCGAGAAACGGAGAACAGTCATGGCCCAAGCCGCAGCCGTGGCGAAACCGCCCACGCCACCGAGGCGGCGCCGTGCCTCCGCCACGCCGCGCAGACTGCCCTACCTGCTGATCGCCCCGGCCGGCCTGCTCATGCTGGGCTTCATCGCCTACCCGGTCATCAGCGTCTTCTACTACAGCCTGCAGAACTACAACCCCACCAAGCCGTGGCGCAACGGCTACGCGGGCTTCGACAACTTCGTCCACCTCTTCACCGAGGACCCGCTGTTCTGGGACACCCTGGTCTTCAGCGCCAAGTGGGTCGTCGTCGAGGTCGGCCTCCAGCTGATGTTCGGGCTCGCGCTGGCGCTCATCGTCAACCAGACCTTCGTCGGGCGGGGCATCGGCCGCGCCCTGGTCTTCTCCCCGTGGGCCGTCTCCGGCGTGCTGACCTCGGCGATCTGGGTGCTCCTCTACAACTCCCAGACCGGCATCACCCGTTACCTCGCCGACATGGGCATCGGCGAGTACGGCACCAGCTGGCTCTCGGACACCTCCACCGTCTTCTCGGCGGTGGTCGTCGCCGACCTCTGGCGCGGCGTCCCCTTCTTCGCCATCCTCATCCTCGCCGACCTCCAGTCCGTCTCCAAGGACCTGTACGAGGCCGCCGAGGTCGACGGGGCCAGCCGCTTCCAGCAGTTCAGGCACATCACGCTGCCCCACCTCAAGGACGCCATCATCCTGTCCACGCTGCTGCGCGCGGTGTGGGAGTTCAACAACGTCGACCTGCTCTACACCCTCACCGGCGGCGGACCGGCCGGCGTGACCACGACGCTCCCGCTGTACATCGCCAACACCAGCGTCGACGCCCACAACTTCGGCTACGCGTCGGCCCTCACCACGGTCGCGTTCGTGATCCTGCTCTTCTGCTCGATCGTCTACCTGCGGCTGAGCAAGTTCGGAGGCGAAAACAAGTGATCACCAAAGAGGCCTCCCCGGCCGCCCCCGCCCGTCATGACTCCACCCCCGAGCCGCCGAGCCGCCCCGCGCGCAAGAAGCACCGCGCCTGGGACGAGGTGCCCCGCTGGCACATCTACCTCCCCCTGGGCATCTACCTCCTGTTCACCCTGATCCCCTTCTACTGGATCCTGCTCTTCGCCCTGCGCCCGGCCGGCTCGACCTCGCTGGTGCCCTGGCCGATGACCACCGTCCACTTCGAGAAGGTGTGGACGGACCGGGCCTTCGGCACCTTCTTCCAGAACAGCGTGCTCGTCGGTGTCGCCACCCTGCTCACGACGACCCTGGTGGCCCTGGCCGGCGGCTACGCGCTCGCCCGGTTCGACTTCCGCGTCAAGCGGGTCTTCATGCTCGCCCTGCTGTGCTCCCAGTTCGTGCCCGGCGCCCTGCTCCTGGTCCCGCTGTTCGAGATCTTCGCCGGACTGCAGATGATCAACTCGCTCGGCAGCGTCATCATCGCCGAGACGGTCTTCCAGCTGCCGCTGTCGATGATCCTGATCAGCAACTTCATCAAGAACGTGCCGTACTCCCTGGAGGAGGCCGCCTGGGTCGACGGGTGCGGCAGGATGCGGGCGTTCCGGGTGGTCGTCCTGCCGCTGCTGCGGCCCGGACTGATCGCCGTCGGCTCCTTCGCCTTCGTCCACTCCTGGAACCACTTCCTGTTCGCCCTGATGTTCCTCAACAACCAGGAGAAGCAGACCATCCCGGTCGGCCTGAACACCCTGATGAGCGCGGACAGCGTCGACCTCGGCGCCCTCGCCGCGGGCGGCATCATCGCGGCCGTGCCCGTCGTGATCGTGTTCGCCTTCATCCAGAAGTGGCTGATCACCGGCTTCAGCGCGGGGGCGGTGAAGGGATGACCGCGCCCGGACCGCTGCCCGTCGTGCTCGCCGGCGCCCGCGGCCACGGCCGCTGGCACCTCGCGAACATCCGCAGGCTCCAGGAGGACGGACTCGTCCGGCTGGCCGGCGTCTGCGAACTCACCCCGCTCACCGAGGACGAGTACGGGGGCCGGTTGCCCGAGCAGTCGGCGGACTTCGGCGCCCTGCTGGAGTCCACCGGGGCCCGGATCGCGGTCGTCTGCACCCCGATCCACACCCACACCGACCTCGCCCTCGCCGCCGCGCGGCGGGGCGTGCACCTCCTGCTGGAGAAACCGCCGGCACCGTCCTACGCCGAGTACCGCCGGATGGCCGACGGGGTCGCCGCCGCCGGGACCGCCTGCCAGATCGGCTTCCAGTCGCTGGGCTCGCACGCCGTGCCCGCCATCCGCGCCCTGGTCGCCGACGGCGCCATCGGCCGGCCGACCGGGGTCGGCGGCGCCGGGGCCTGGGTGCGCCCGGAGGACTACTTCCGGCGGGCGCCCTGGGCGGGCCGGCGCCGGCTGGACGGCGTCGACGTGATCGACGGGGCGCTGACCAACCCGCTCGCCCACGCCGTCGCCACCGCCCTGGCCCTGGCCGGCAGCACCCGCGCCGAGGACGTCACCGGCATCGAGACCGAACTGCTGCGCGCCAACGACATCGAGTCCGACGACACCTCCTGCGTCCGCGTCACCACGGCGCAGGGCCGGCCGGTCACCGTCGCCGCGACCCTGTGCGCCGAGCGGGCCGACGACCCGTACGTCCTCGTGCACGGCACCAGCGGCCGGATCACCTTCTGGTACAAGCAGGACCGCGTCCTGGTCCAGCGCGCGGGCCACGGCCCCGAGGAACTCCACTTCGGCCGGACCGACCTGCTGGAGAACCTCGTCGACCACCTCGTCACCGGCGCCCCGCTGCTGGTCACCCCGGACGGGACCGGCGCCTTCATGAAGGTCGTCGAGGCGGTCCGGCGGGCCCCCGACCCGGCCCCCCTGCCCGACGGCGCCTGGCACCGCGTCCCCGGCGAGAACCGCCGCGTCGTCCCCGGCGTCGACGGGCTCGTCGCGGCCGCCGCCGACACCCTGTCCCTGTACTCCGAACTCGGCGCCCCCTGGGCGTCGCCCGCACGGCAGACCGCGCCCGGGACCGGGTCCGGGTCCGGGTCCGCGCCCGGATCCGCACGGAGGTCCGCACCACCGCCCGCACAGCCGTCAGCACCGCACCCGCCGAAAGAGGTGAACACCCGATGACCAGCGACGACTTCACGGTCCTGCGCGTCGCGGGCCGGCCGGTCGGCCGGTACGTCACCCGGCCCGAGCTGCCCCACCGGCTCTCCCCGCGCCCGTACCTGCACCCCGTCACCACCCTGGCCGGCACGGCGGTCACCGAACTGTCCCCCGCGGACCACACCCACCACCTCGGCGTCGGTGTCGCCGTTCCCGACGTCGAGGGGCACAACTTCTGGGGCGGGCGCACCTACGTCCGCGGCCGGGGCTCCACCGAGCTGGACAACCACGGCGTCCAGCGGCACGCCGGCTTCCAGCTCCGGGACCCCGACGGCTTCGTGCAGGAACTGCGCTGGATCGCCGCGCCCGGCGAACTGCTGCGCGAGCGCCGTACCGTCGCCGCCGCCGCGCTCACCGACACCGCCTGGGCGCTGGACTTCACCTTCTCCCTCACCAACGTCACCGACACCCCGCTCTCCGTCGGCAGCCCCGCCACCAACGGCCGCGCCGGCGCCGCCTACGGCGGCTTCTTCTGGCGGGCCCGCAAGGAGCAGTCGGCGCCGGAGGTCTTCACCGCCCGTGCCGAGGGCGAGGAAGCGGTGCACGGCCGCCCGGCCGACTGGGTGGCGCTGGCCGGCGCCGGCTGGACGCTGGTGTTCGCCGGGGCCACCGCGGCGACCCGGCGCGACCCCTGGTTCGTGCGCGCCACCGAGTACCCCGGCGTCGGCTCCTCCCTGGCCCACGACGCCCGGCTGCCGGTCCCGCCCGGGGAGACGGTGGTCCGCCGCGTCGTCACCGTCGTCGCCGACGGCCGCCTCGGCAGGGACGACGCCGCCGCCCTGGTCCGCAAGGCGGTGGGCCCGTGAGCGCCGCGCCGACGGACCCCGCCTACCGCAACCCGGTGCTCGACGCCGACTGGTCCGACCCGGACGTGATCCGCGTCGGCGACGACTTCTACCTGACCGCCTCCAGCTTCGGCCGCGTCCCCGGACTGCCGCTGCTGCACTCCCGCGACCTGGTCAACTGGACCCTCGTCGGCCACGCGCTGCAACGCCTGGAATCCGAGGACGAGTTCGCGGCGCCCCGGCACGACCGCGGGGTCTGGGCGCCGTCCCTGCGCCACCACGACGACCGGTTCTGGATCTTCTGGGGCGACCCCGACCAGGGCCTCTTCCAGGTCAACGCCCCCGGGATCAGGGGCC
>NZ_LIRG01000371.1 GCF_001419695.1 Streptomyces prasinopilosus | reverse complement strand
CTCCCCGGGCACCCCGTCGCCCAGCGGGTCCGACGGGCCCGACGGGTCGGACGGCGAGAAGCCGGGCACCTCCCCCGGCTCCACCTCCCCGTCCGCGTCCGCCGGGACCGGGCCGCTCAGGGGGAAGGTCGTGGTCATCGACCCGGGGCACAACCCGGGCAACTTCCGGCACACCGCCGAGATCAACCGCCGGGTGGACGTCGGGACGCACTCCAAGGAGTGCGACACCACCGGCACATCCACCGACGACGGTTTCAGCGAGGCCGAGTTCACCCTGGACGTCGCCCACCGGATGCGCGCGCTCCTCGAGGAGCAGGGCGCCACGGTGAAGCTGACGCAGGACGACGACCGGCCGTTCGGGCCGTGCATCGACGAACGCGCGCGGATCGGCAACGAGGCCGGGGCGGACGCCGCCGTGTCGATCCACGCGGACGGTTCGGGCACCGGGAACCGCGGCTTCCACGTGATCCTGCCCGGCTCCGTGGACTCCGGCGCCGCCGACACCCGGGCCATCGTCGGGCCGTCCCGCGACCTCGGCGAACGCATCGCGGGCAACTTCGTCCGCGCCACCGGCAACGGCCCGTCCAACTACGTGGGCGGCGGCACCGGCCTCGTCACGCGTGAGGACCTGGGCGGTCTCAATCTGTCAACGGTTCCCAAGGTGTTCGTCGAGTGCGGCAACATGCGCGATAGCAAGGACGCGGCACTTCTGACCAGCGGTGCCTGGCGGCAGAAGGCGGCGCGGGGGATCTCCGAGGGAATCGTGAGTTTCCTGCGCGGGTAGGGGTAGACGGGCGGATCCGGGCGGACAGCCCGATCGTGCGGACGATAGTGTCGTTCCCACGATGAGGGGTCACCCCGCGCTTCCCACCGGGCCCCGAGGGTGACGTGGTGACAGCGACGCCTCTGCCGACGACGAGACGACCGAGAAGGACCTGAAGTGAATATCCGCTCCCTCACTCGAGGCGACGGCGTGGTGATCGGAGCAGCGGTATTGCTGTTCATCGCGTCGTTCCTCGACCTCTACTCGATCGACGGTGCGCCCGACGACATCATCCCCAACCTGTGGGGCAGCGGCCCGGTCGTGCTCGGTGTCGTGCTGGCGGGCATCATCGGCGCGGCACTCGTCGTCGTGTCCCGCGCACTGCCGCAGCCGCCGAAGGTCGCGGGCCTGGACCTCGGCCAGTTCGGCGCCGCGTTCACCGTGTTCGCCGCCTGGAGCGCGCTCGGCAACATCTTCGACCCGGCCGGCGGCGCCAACAACGTCACCAGCGGGTCCTCCGCGGACGGACCCGACGCCGGCATCGGCCTGATCCTGGCCCTCGTCGCGACGCTGGTCATGGCCGCCGCCGCCCTGGCCACCCCGCTGGTCCCGGCCCTCAAGGGCTCGCTCGTACCGGCTCCCCGTCCCGCCGCTCCGCAGCCCTACGGCGCCCAGCCGTCCGGCGGCTACGGCTACCCGGGCGCGCAGCAGGCCGGTTTCGGCGGCCAGCCGCAGCCGGGGCAGCCCGGTCAGGCCGGTCAGGCCGGTCAGCCGTTCGGCGGCCAGCAGCCCGGCCGGCCGGCCGCGCCCGCCGCCGACTTCTCGCCGTTCTGGTTCGCCGTGCCGGTGCCCCGGCCGCTGTTCCCGGAGGACGGTTCGCAGACGCCGATCGCCGAACTGGCCCCCGGCACCTGGTACCTGGCCGTCGAGCAGCGCGGCCCGGCCCTCGTCGCCCAGACGCAGGACGGCCGTCGCGGTGTCCTGCAGGACACCGCGGGCATCCAGCGCGGCTGACCGGCCCGCTCCACGGCATTGGCCCCCGCCCGGAAGGGCGGGGGCCAATGCCGTGCGCGGCCGGCCGCGGCGAGCCCGCCGGCCGACGGGTTTCAACCACGGTTTCGGGGCCAGACGGACACCATGTCCCCACGAACTCGCAGTGGTTCCAGCTCCGCAGGGACGGCCGTCGCGGTGATCGCGGACATCATGGCCGGCATTCTCGGACTCTGGATCCTGATGTACCTGTTGGACGCCAACCGGGCCAACGAACTGGTCCAGTTCGTCCATGACGCGGCCAACTGGCTGGCCGGCTGGTCGCGTGACCTGTTCACCTTCGACGAGGACTGGGCCCGGGTGGTCGCCGGATACGGTCTGGCCGCGGTGGTCTACCTGTTCGTCGGCCACGGCATCGCCAACAGCCTCCACCGGCGCTGACCCGCACCCCGCACACCCCCCGACCCCTCCTCCACCCGCGGCCCGGCCGGCCGAACGGCCGGCCGCGTGGCCGAGGAGGGCCGGGAGCGCCCCGGTCAGACGCGGGTGCAGCAGTCGGGGTCGAGGCCCTTCGGCAGACGGTCGCCGCCGAAGACCGCGCAGGTGGCCTCGTGACCGCCGAGCGCGGCGACGGCCAGCAGCAGCGAGCCCGCCGTCCAGGCGGTCAGCTCGACCGGCCAGATCGCCTCGTCGTCGAAGACGTACCCCGTCCAGTACAGGCCGGTCTGCGGATCGCGCAGGTGCTGGATGGACTGGAGCACCTCCAGCGCGCGGTCGGACTCGCCCATCGCCCAGAGGGCCAGGGCGAGTTCGGCCGACTCGCCGCCGGTCACCCACGGGTTGGGGGACACGCAGCGCACCCCGAGCCCGGGGACGACGAAGCGGTCCCAGCCCTCCTCGATCCGTTCCTTGGCCTCGGTGTCGGTGAGGGCGCCGCCCAGCACGGGGTAGTACCAGTCCATGGAGTAGCGGTCCTTGTCGAGGAACCGCTCCGGGTGGTGCCGGATCGCGTGCCGCAGCGCGCCGGCCGCCAGCTCCCAGTCCGGCTGCGGCTCCTCCCGCTGCTCGGCGATGGCGAGGGCGCAGCGCAGCGCGTGGTGGACGGAGGAGCAGCCGGTGAGCAGCGCGTCCGCGGTGGGCGTGCCGTCGTCGTCGCGCCGCCAGCCGATCTGCCCGCCGGGCTGCTGCAGCCGCAGCACCCACTCCACGGCCGCGTACACGGTGGGCCACAGGCGGTCCAGGAAGGTGTCGTCGCCGGTGGAGAGGTAGTGGTGCCAGACGCCGCGTACCAGGAGCCGTCCGCCAGCTGGTGCTCCGCCAGCCACAGGTAGGCCCGCTCGGCGGCCTCGTGGGCGCCCGCGGCGTCCAGGGCCATCGCGGCCTCGACGTGGTCCCACGGGTCGAGGTGGTGGCCCCTGAACCAGGGGATCGCCCCGTCCTCGCGCTGCACGGCGAGGATGCCGGCGGCGGTCTCGGCGGCCTGCTCGGCGGTGAGGACTCCGGGCAGGACGAGGTGTTCCGTCCGGGGGGTCGTCACGGGGCGGCCGCCCCGGCCCCGGCAGCCGTCACGGCGTCCGCGTCCGCCCCGGTCCCGGCTTCCGCCCCGGTCCCGGCCTCGGCGCGCGGCAGGTGCGGCTTGGTCGCGTACGCCACGAAGCTCTTGCCCATCAGCGGGTTCAGGGTCCGCTCCGCGAGGCGGGTGGCCAGCGGCTTCTTCATGATGTCCCAGACCAGCAGCTTGTGGTACGCCCGTACCGGCAGCGCCTTGTCGTTGTCCACGCCGAAGGCGCACTTCAGCCACCAGTACGGCGAGTGCAGCGCGTGCGCGTGGTGGGTGCCGTAGGGGCGCAGGCCGGCCTCGCGCATCCTGGCCAGCAGCTGGTCGGCCTTGTAGATGCGGATGTGGCCGCCCTCGACCTCGTGGTAGGCGTCGGACAGGGTCCAGCAGACCTTCTCGGGGCCGTAGCGCGGCACGGTGACCGCGATGCGGCCGCCGGGCCTGAGCACGCGGACCATCTCGGCGAGGACGCCCTTGTCGTCGGGGATGTGCTCCATGACCTCGGAGATGATCACGACGTCGAAGGAGGCGTCGGGGAAGGGCAGGGCCAGGGCGTCGCCCTCCATCGCCGTGGCGGTGGCCCCGGCGGGCGCCTCCCCGGCCTCCTTCATCGCGGCGAACCACTTGGCGACCTCGCGGATCTCCTCGGCGTTCCGGTCCAGTGCCACGACCCGCGCCCCGCGCCGGTAGCACTCGAACGCGTGCCGGCCGGCACCGCACCCGAGGTCCAGGACACGGTCGCCCGGGGCGAGCGGGAACCGGGAGAAGTCGACGGTCAGCACGTGGCCCTGCTTTCACGGTGGGAGGTGACGGGTTCTTCTGCGGCGGGCGTCCGGACCGCCCCGGGGACGGTGACGCCCTCGGCCGCCGCACCGGCCGCCACGGGCTCCGGGCCGGGCGCGGGGGCGGGGGCGGCGGCCGGAGCGGCCCCGCCCGCGCGGGCCATCGCCTCGCGGTAGCGGGCGACCGTGCCCTCGGCCGCGCGGGCCCAGGTGAAGTGCCGCAGCACGCGCTCCCGTCCGGCGGCGCCGAGGCGCGCGCGCAGTTCCGGGTCGCCGAGCAGCCGGCTCAGCCCGGCGGCCAGCGCCTGCGCGTCGCCGGGCGGGACGGCCAGGCAGGTCTCGCCGTCACGGCCGGCGACCTCCGGGATCGCGCCGCCGGTGGTGGCGAGCAGCGGGGTGCCGGTGGCCATGGCCTCGGCTGCGGGCAGCGAGAAGCCCTCGTACAGCGACGGTACGCAGGCGACCTGGGCGGAGCGCACGAGGTCGACCAGTTCCGCGTCCGAGATGCCCTTGACGAACTCGACGGCGCCGCCGAGCCCGTGCCGCTCGATCGCCTGCGCGACGGGGCCCTTGGCGGGGCGCGTGCCGACGACGACGAGGTGCGCCCCGGGGTGTTCGGCGCGGACCTCAGCCAGTGCCTCGACGAGGAAGACCAGGCCCTTGAGCGGCACGTCCGCGCTGGACGTCGTCACGATCCGGCCCGGGACGACGGGCACCGACGGGTCCGGCGCGAACAGGTCGGTGTCGGCGCCGATATGGACGACGTGGATGCGGTCCTGACGCACGCCCAGGTGGTCGATGATCTCGTCGCGGGAGGTGCCGGAGACGGTGAGCACGGAGGGCAGGCGGCGGGCGACGCGCTTCTGCATCCTGGTGAACGCGTACCAGCGGCGCACCGAGGCGCGTCTGCGCCTGCTCTTTGCCGCGTCCAGGTCCAGCCGGCGGTCGACGGTGATGGGGTGGTGGATCGTGGTCACCAGGGGTGCGCCGACGTCGCCGAGCAGGCCGTAGCCGAGCGTCTGGTTGTCGTGGACGACGTCGAAGTCGCCGCGCCGGGCCCGCAGGTGACGGCGGGCGCGCAGCGAGAAGGTCAGCGGTTCGGGGAAGCCGCCGGTCCACATGGTGCCGACCTCGAGCGCGTCGATCCAGTCGCGGTACTCGCCGCGGCCCGGGGTGCGGAAGGGGTCCGGCTGGCGGTAGAGGTCGAGGCTGGGCAGCTCGGTCAGGCTCAGCCCGTCGTAGCCCTCGTCGAGGACGGGGTAGGGCTGGGCGCCGATCACCTCGACCTGGTGTCCGAGGCGGGCGAGTTCGCGGGAGAGGTGGCGGACGTAGACGCCCTGCCCGCCGCAGAACGGGTTCCCCTTGTAGGTGAGGAGCGCTATGCGGAGCGGTCGCAAGCCGTCGGAGGACGGACCCTGCGAGAGCCTGGCCTGACTGGCCTCAGCGGTCACCCTGGGCCCCCTTCTCCCTGCACGGTCCCGCGACTCTACGTCGGGACGCTAACCTAGAACAAGTTTCAGAGTTGATCGTTCGGAGGCTCCGAATCTACCGGCAGGTAGGGACGCGGCGGACAGTGGATCAGGTGATTCCCGCCACGGCGGGATGCGTGCCATGCTGTCCGATCATCAATCCTCACCGACGGTCACGGAACGGGGCCCATGCCCGCGGAAGCCCACAGGGACGAGGCGGCCGAGGCGGCGAAGCCGGACGGGCCGGTCACGGCGGACAAGGCGGCGAAGATGGAAGCCGGCAGCACTCGAACCCCTCCTGCCTCACCCCTGACCGAGCGACAGGAGGCGCGCAGGCGGCGCATCCTGCGCGCGAGCGCCCGGCTGGCCGGCCGGGGCGGCTTCGACGCGGTGCAGATGCGTGAGGTGGCGGAGTCCTCCCAGGTCGCGCTGGGCACGCTGTACCGGTACTTCCCGTCCAAGATCCACCTGCTGGTGGCCACGATGCAGGACCAGCTGGAGCACATGCACGGCACCCTGCGGAAGGAGCCGCCGACGGGCGAGACGGCCGCCGAGCGGGTCGCCGAGACCCTGATGCGGGCCTTCCGCTTCCTCCAGCGCGAGCCGCAGCTGGCCGACGCGATGGTGCGCGCCCTGACGTTCGCGGACCGCGGCGTGAGCCCGGAGGTGGACCAGGTCTCCCGGCAGACGACGGCGATCATCCTGGACTCCATGGGTCTCGAGGACCCCACGCCGGAGCAGCTCTCGGCGGTCCGCGTCATCGAGCACACCTGGCACTCGGCCCTCATCACCTGGCTGTCGGGGCGCGCCTCCATCGCCCAGGTCAGGATCGACATCGAAACGGTGTGCCGCCTGATCGACCTGACGGTGCCTCCGCCGGCGTCGGGGGACTCCGGCTGACGGTGCCTCCGCCGGCGTCGAAGGGCTCCGGCCGACGGGTCCGGAACACCCGAAGCCGCCCCACCGGGCGGCCGCCTTCCCCCGGGCGGACCGGCGGCGCGCCCCGTGGTGTGAGCGGCGCCGTACGCGGCGGGTGACCTCGGCCACCCCCCTCACGCCGCCACCGGCCGCTTCCCCGCGTGCGGGTACAGTGGCCACGTCGTCATCACACCCGTACGGGGGGAAGCCGGTGCAATTCCGGCGCTGACCCGCAACCGTGAGCCGCCCTCAGGGACGGCGAGCCGGAATGCCCCGGACGGAACGTGACCGGCTCACGCGCCCGGCGGTCCGCCGGTGCGCGGCACCGTCGAGGATACGGAGCCGAGCCGCCGGGGTGTCCCGTGCTGCCCGGCTCCCCCACAGGGAGAGGCCCCCGCCGATCATGAACGTCCGCAGCAGCGCAGCGGTCCTGGCCGCCATAGCCGTGATCGGCGCCGCCGCACCGGCTGCCGCCGACCCGTCCCCCTCCCCGTCCCGGCCCGCCCTGCCCTCCGCCCTGTACGGCGAGAGCGACCCCCAGTACGACGGCGTGTGGCGCCAGTCGCTGGCCCTGCTCGCCCAGCACACGGCGGGCGTCGAACCGCCGGCGGAGGCCGTCGACTGGCTGACCGGCCAGCAGTGCGCCGACGGCTCCTTCGCCCCGTTCCGCGCCGACACCGGCACTGAGTGCGACGCCAAGACCATGGTCGACACCAACCAGACCGCCGCCGCCGTGCAGGCCCTCACCGCGCTCGGCGGGCACGACGCCGTCACCGGCAAGGCCCTCGACTGGCTGAAGTCCGTGCAGAACGAAGACGGCGGCTGGGGCTACACGGCCGGCGGGGCCACCGACACCAACTCCACGTCCCTCGTCGTCGGCGCGCTCGCCGCCGCGGGCGAGGAGCCGGCCGAGGTCGTCAAGGGCGGCGAGTCCCCCTACGACGCCCTGCTGAAGCTGGCGCTGCCGTGCGACGCCGAGGGCGACGGGGCGGGCGCCTTCGCCTTCCAGCCGGGCAAGAAGGGCGAGCTGACCGCCAACGCCGACGCCACCGCGGCCGGCGTGGCCGGCTCCCTCGGCGCGGGCCTGGTGGTCGCACCGGGCAAGGACAAGGGCAAGGGCGGGGCGGCGGACGCCGCGTGCGAGAAGGCCCGGACGCCCGAGCAGGCCGCCGCCAACGGTGCCGCCCACCTCACGGACGCGCTCGCCGCCGACGGCCACCTCGTCTCCGCGCTCCCCGGCGCCGAGGACCAGCCCGACTACGGCAACACCGCCGACGCGGTGGTCGCGCTCGCGGCGCAGGGCGCCACCGGGCCGGCCGCGAAGTCCGCGGCCTGGCTGGAGGAGAACGCCGCCGGCTGGGCCGCGCAGAGCGGTCCCGCCGCCTACGCCCAGCTGATCTTCGCCGCCCACGCCACGGGCACCGACCCGCGCGCCTTCGGCGGCACCGACCTGGTGAAGAAGCTGACCGCCACCGGGCCCGCCGCGCCGGCGACCGACGCCTCCGGCGCGAAGAACGGGCAGGAGCGGACGGACGAGAAGGAGAAGGACGGCTCCGGCTCCGGCGTCTGGTGGGCCCTCGGGGCCTTCCTGGTCGCCGCCGCCGGCGCCGGCGTCCTGGTGAGCAGCCGGAAGAAGAGGCGGCAGCCGTGACCCGCCGGGCCGGCCGGGTCCTCGTCCTGTTCCTGGCCGCGCTCCTGCCCCTCCTGGCGGGCGCGGGCCAGGCGCAGGCCGCCGGCTACCGGTACTGGTCCTTCTGGGACCTCGGCGGTGACGGGTGGACGTACGCCACCCAGGGCCCGTCCGTCGCCCGCCCCGCCGACGGCGACGTCCAGGGCTTCCGCTTCGCCGTCAGCGAGGAGTCCGACGACTCGGCGCAGCCCCGGGGCGCCGCCGACTTCGACACCGTCTGCGCGAAGACCCCGGCGCGGGACGGCAGCAAGCGGGTCGCCCTCGTCCTCGACTTCGGTACGGCCCACGACGCCCCGTCCGGCGAGACCCCGCCCGCCCGCCGCACCGCCTGCGCCCGGGTCGCCCCGGACGCCAGCACCGCCGAGGCCCTGGCCTCGGTCGCCGGACCCCTGCGCTACGACAGCAGCGCCCTGCTGTGCGCCATCGCCGGATACCCGCAGCGCGGGTGCGGGGAGCAGGTGTCGGGGACGGGCTCGGAGCCCGGCGCGGGCGCGTCGGCGTCCGGGAAGGAGACGGAGGACGGCACCGAGAACACCGGTTCCCCGGCGTCCGGGGAGTCCGACAAGTCCGGGGAGTCCGGCGGCCCCTCCCTCGGTCTCGTCGCCGGGGCCGCCGTGGTGGCGCTGCTCGGGGCGGCGGCCTTCCGGCAAGTACGCCGTCGTGGCTGAGCCCGGCGGCCACCGGCCTCGGGAACGCGTCACCCCCGCCACCGCCACCA
>NZ_LIRG01000370.1 GCF_001419695.1 Streptomyces prasinopilosus | reverse complement strand
CGACCACTACCACCGCTGGCGCGAGGACGTCGCCCTCATGGCCGAACTCGGCCTGGGCGCCTACCGCTTCTCCCTCGCCTGGCCCCGGATCCAGCCCACCGGCCGCGGCCCCGCCGTGCAGAAGGGCCTGGACTTCTACCGGCGCCTCGTCGACGACCTGCTGGACAAGGGCATCCAGCCCGTCGCCACCCTCTACCACTGGGACCTGCCGCAGGAACTGGAGGACGCCGGAGGCTGGCCCGAGCGCGCCACGGCCGAGCGGTTCGCCGAGTACGCGGCCCTCGCCGCGGACGCCCTGGGCGACCGGGTGAAGACCTGGACCACCCTGAACGAGCCCTGGTGCAGCGCCTTCCTCGGCTACGGCTCCGGCGTGCACGCGCCCGGCCGCACCGACCCGGTCGCCGCCCTGCGCGCCGCCCACCACCTCAACCTGGGCCACGGCCTGGCCGTCCAGGCACTGCGCGACCGCCTCCCCGCCGACGCCCGGTGCTCGGTCACCCTCAACATCCACCACGTCCGCCCGCTCACCGCCGACGACGCCGACACCGACGCGGTCCGCCGCATCGACGCGCTCGCCAACCGCGTCTTCACCGGCCCGATGCTCCAGGGCGCCTACCCGGAGGACCTGCTCAAGGACACCGCGGAACTGACCGACTGGTCCTTCGTGCGCGACGGCGACCTGCGGCAGATCCACCAGCCGCTGGACTTTCTCGGCGTCAACTACTACACCCCCACCCTCGTCTCCGCGACCGACGGCAGCGGCACCCACACCTCCGACGGACACGGCAGGAGCGCCCACAGCCCCTGGCCGGGCGCCGACAAGGTCGCCTTCCACCAGCCGCCCGGCGACACCACCGCCATGGGCTGGGCCGTCGACCCCACCGGCCTGTACGACCTGCTGCACCGCCTGGCCGCCGACTTCCCGCGGCTGCCGCTGTACATCACCGAGAACGGAGCGGCGTTCGACGACTACGCCGACCCTTCCGGCCAGGTCAACGACCCCGCCCGGATCGCCTACGTGCGCGGCCACCTGGCCGCCGTCCACCGGGCCATCGTGGACGGCGTCGACGTACGCGGCTACTTCCTGTGGTCCCTGCTGGACAACTTCGAGTGGGCCCACGGCTACAGCAAGCGCTTCGGAGCCGTCTACGTGGACTACCCGACGGGCACCCGCATCCCCAAGGCCAGCGCCCGCTGGTACTCCGAAGTGGTCCGCAGCGGCGTCCTCCCCGCGGCCTGACCCGGGCCGGTCCGGAACCGGCCCGCCCCTGGTGCGGCACCCGCGCGGGTGCCGCACCAGGGGCGGGGGAGGAGCATGCGCGGGGTGCCATAGGGTCATGCCCATGGCCCGGTTCAAGGACTTCAACCTCAAGCTCGTCGTCATCGAGCAGCTCATGTACACCGACGGGAAGCTGACCCCGCGATTCAGCCTGGCCGAGCTCCTGAAGGAGAAGGGTCTCGGCAACGACCCCTGGCAGTACGCCCAGGAGAACGGCCTGGCGTACCAGGTGGTGCCGGAGGCGCGCGCGCACTTCGAGTCGCTGGAGCTGAGCGACGAACTCCTGGCCGGCGTCGAGGAACTGTGCCTGGACGGCGGCAACCGGGTGTACCAGGAGTGCGCACCGGTCTGGGACGGCGAGGACGACCTGTTCGACATCACCTCCCTCGACGACCTCGCTCTCCTCCCGAACCTCCGCCGCGTCCTGGGTTCGGAGTTCCTGGGCCCCGACCTGGTGGCCGTCCTCGAGAGCCGGGGCGTCACGGCCGACTGAAGGGCGCCACCGGCAGCACCCGCTCGGCCGGTGGAAGCCGCCACGGACGGCCCCCGCTCACAGCCCTCGCCGCCGCCCGCGTTCCCGGACCGCCCGCAGCACCGACCGAACTGGTCCACCCGCGCTTGCCCAGCCCTTGCAGGTCGTCAAGTCCGTTCTCCAGTAGTGCCCTCGTCCGGGTCGGGTGAGGAAGCCTTGGTGGGCAAGGCGGCTGTGGGTGATGTTCATGTCCGGGTCGTCGGGGGCAGGCCGAGTAGTCGTGCCGTGCACGATCCGCCGGCAGGCGGAGTCCTGGTCGTGAGGATCGGACCGGGACCGGATATCCGGTGTTCCGCCCGCCCCATGAGACACAGGATGGCGCACATGACTTTGGCCACCCCCGTACTGCGCACCGCTCGCCTGCGACTGCGCCCCTTCACCGACGCCGACGCGGACCTGCTCTTCGCCCTGCACAGCAGCACCTACGTGATGCGCTACTGGGACTCCCCGCCGTGGAACGAACGGGCCCGCGCCGAACGCTTCATCACCCTGTGCCGGAAGATGGCGGACGAAGGCACCGGGACCCGGGTGGCCATCGACCGCGCTTCTGACGGGGCCTTCGTCGGCTGGTGCGGTCTGACCGGATGGAACCCGGACTACCGCAGCGCGTCGTTGGGCTACGTCCTCGACGAAGCGATGTGGGGACACGGCTACGCGACGGAGGCCGCGCACGCCTTGCTGCAGTGGGCGTTCGACACACTGGACCTGAATCGGGTTCAGGCCGAGACCGATACGCGCAACGTGGCATCCGCCCGGGTCCTGGAGAAGATCGGATTCGTGCGTGAAGGGACGTTGCGGGAGGACTGCGTCGTGAACGGCGAGGTGTCCGACTCGTGGGTGTTCGGGTTGATCAGGCGGGAGTGGCGGCCGGCGGCCGTGCCGATCCCGGCCCGCGAAGAGCGGCGTCAAGTCCCTCTCTGGTAGAAGCCGCCTCCGGGTCGGGTGGGGAAGCCTTGGCGGGTGAGGCATCCGAGGCTGCTGCGGGTGACGTGCAGGGAGGGGCCATAGGTCGGCATGCCGAGGAGTTCGTGCAGATCACGGACCCGGAATTCCTGGCCGGGGCGCTGGTGGAAGGCATTCACGATGGCCTGGTGGGCGGCGGACCGCCCGGCCGGATCGGATGCGGTTCTGGTCGGCGCGAGTTCGGCAAAAACCTTTCCGGCTGTGGCCGGTTCGGCCAGCCGGGCCCCGGCGTCGCCCAGGGCGGTTGCCGCACCGCTCGGCGGCCTGGGTGAGCAGGGCGGTGCCGACGGCGTTGTCGTGGGCGGAGGCGGCGGGCACGACGACTCCGATGATCAGGCCCAGGACATCGGCCACGAGGCCGCGCTTGCGACCCGGTGTCTTCTTGTTCCCGTCCCGTCGTGGTCCTNNAGGACCACGACGGGACGGGACCTCCAATCGCTCGGCGCTCTCCCGCACCTGGCGGCGCGGCAGTTCCCGGATCTGCTGGTCGAGCCCGTCCGCGCGCCACAGCGGGAAGGAGTGGAACACCGCCGACCAGGCGGGCAGGTCGTGCGGGAGGCAGCGCCACCGGCAGCCCGTCCGGTTCTGGTGGAAGAGCGCGTTCACGACGTCCCGGAGATCGCACCCCCCGGGATCGCCGGTCGCCGACCGTGCGACCCGCTCCCGTAACAGGGGCGACGGCTGTACAAGAGGGGCCCGAGCAGATGGCGTCGCGGCTGTCGGAGGCCATGGGCTGCGTCCACGCCGCCCGGGAGGCATGGACGCAGCCCAGGTCAGGACCCGTCGATCAGTTTCCGTACCTCAGGAGGGAGCTCGTTGCCCGAGTAGGCGGCCACGAAGGTGGCCTCGTCGGGGCTGTCACCGACGGCGACGGCCATATCGGGTGAGATGCCGTCCACCGCGTAGGCGGTCGTCGTCTCGTCGGATTCCTCGGCCTTGTCCTGGTCTCCGGTGTCCTGGCACGGCGGGATGGTGGCGGAACCGAGTTTTTCTCCCGCCGTGAACTCCACGTTCGCGACGTCCTGGTACGTGCGGTGCTGGTAGAGGACGCGGTAGGCGCAGGATTCCGCCTGCTCGCCTCCGTCACTGCTGCTTTCCGAGGTGCAGGCCACAGCCAGCATCATCATGGCTGCCACGAGAGACAGTTGCGTGGTTCGCCCCGACCGGTTCATTGTTCCTCCTGGACGTTGTCCCGTAAATGATCTACGGAATGCTGGTTGACCAGCGTCGTTTCCCGGTCGCCCGGCGAACGGATCTTCGCCTGACCCAAGTCCTGGCACATCATGCGCAGAACATGTTGCCCCGTCGCGTCAGCCGCACCCTCCAAGCCGTCCACATGCTACTGACCTGCGGCTGTTCAGGATGACGGGCACGACAAGATCATCTCGGCCCTGTCCGGCGGCTGTGAGGCGGGTATCAAGGAGAGGGATATGGCAGAAAATTTCCTTACGCCTTAGAGGTTGTCTCACGTGGCGAGTTCCGCGAGCTGCTTGTAGCAGCTCAGGGCGGTGGCCTTGGCCAGGCTTCGGTTCTGCCGGTCGCTGTGGTCCATGTACGGGATCTTGAGGCCACGAGTAGCCCATGGCAGGCTCATGCCGCATGATCGATGAATTCGCGAAGGACAACCTGCACAAGAGACTGCGGCGGGACCGTGAAGCGCTGCTCTGGAAGCTCGATGGCTTGTCCGAATACGACGCCCGCCGACCTTTGACAGCGACCGGGACCAACCTCCTCGGTCTGGTCAAACACGTGGCCACGGTCGAGGCCAGGTACTTCGGTGAGGTCTTCGACCGCCCTTCTCCGGAACCGCTGTGCCGGTGGCAGGACTCCGACGGCAGCGATCTATGGGCGGCCGAGGACGAAGCGCGCGATCAGATCATCGAGTCCTACCGGCGCACATGGGAACACTCAGACGCGACGATCGACGAGCTTGCCCTTGATGTCCCCGGCCACGTGCCGTGGTGGCCGGAGCCTTATCTCAACACGAACCTGTTCGCCATCCTGGTCCACGTCCTCGGCGAGACCAGTCGGCATGCCGGGCACGCCGACATCCTGCGCGAAGGCGTCGACGGCCGAACTGGGATGCGCCCCGAACACGAGATGCAGATCGATGAAGAAGCCCGCGCCGCCTACTGCGCGAAGATCGAGCAGGCCGCCAGATCGGCCGCATCAGGCAAGGCGTAGAAGGCTGTCCCACATGACTTGATGTTCGAGCGGCATGATGCCGGCCGTGAGTGCTGATCTGTCGAAGCGTCTGGTTCCTGATGAACTCCGGGAGCTGGTCGCCCCGTTATTGCCGTCGTTCGCGGCTCGACCGCAAGGTGGTGGGACCGCTCCGTGTGACGAGCGGGCCGTGTTCACGGCAGTGGTGTACGTGCTGACCAGCGGCTGTGCCTGGCGGCATCTGCCGCTGACGTTCGGCACGTCCTCCGCCACCGCGCATCGCCGCTTCACGGTATGGACCGGGGTCGGCCTGTGGCGTCGGCTGCATCGGGCGGTGTTGGACGAACTCGGGGCCCGGGGTGAGGTGGACTGGACCTCGGCGATCGTCGACGCGGCCTCCGTTCGCGCCAAAAGGGGGGATCGCTGACGGGGTCGAACCCGGTCGATCGCGGCAGGAAGGGCAGCAAACTGCACGTGCTGTCCGATGCCCAGGGCGTCCCGCTCGCCGTCGCCGTGTCAGGTGCGAACATGCACGACAGTCTCGCCCTCAAGCCGCTCATCCTCGGCATCCCCGCCGTCCGGTCCCGTCGGGGACCACGGCGGCGCCGGCCCGTCAAACTCCGCGCGGATAAGGCGTACTTCTCCGCCGAACACCTGGCCTGGCTGCGCGAGCGTGGACTCGTCGCGCGCATCGCACGGCCAGGCATCGAGTCCGGCGAACGCCTTGGTCGGCACCGCTGGAAGATCGAGCGGTCGATCGCTTGGCTCTTCGGCTACCGCCGCCTGACCGTCCGATACGAACGCAAGGGCTCCCCCTTCCTCGCCTTCCTCGGCCTGGCCGCTGCCCTGACCTGCTACAAGAAGCTCGTGAAACTTGCCACGTGAGACGCCCTCTTAATGTCCTCCCAACACCCCGGTCATGCAACGGATATGCCCTGGTCGAGGCCTTCTGCAATGCCGTTCAATGCTCTTAGCGCTGGGGAGGAAGCCCATCAGTGCCGACACCTTTGAAGCGCCATGCCAGAAGGGCCCAGACCGCAGCGACGATGCCTATCCCCACCCATGCTTCATTGATCTTCCGCACTGCGATGAGGTAGAGGAGGATCAGGACGCACGGCACCGTGGCAATGGTCGTCCATCGCAGGTTACGACGGGTCTTACCGACCTCGGTGAAGCGTTCTTGGTTCATATGTGTCCTTTCCGGGAACGCGGAGGAGGCGTCAACCCTCTCCGCCAGCAGCTCCAGCAGGAACCGCATGCTGTCGGCGGCGTCCGGACGGGCGGCGAGAACCCGGCCGTCCCGGTGGTTCCTGACGGAGTGGTAGGGCGAGGTGGCGTAGGCGTCGGGCGGTCGAGCACGATCCGGCGAGGGCGTAGCGTTCGAACCCGGGCATCCCGGCCGCACGGAACTCGGTGAGGGAGACGACGACGAGGTCCAGTTCGGCGGTGCGGTGGCCCGCGAACCGGGTGAGATCGCTCGTGGCGTCCTCGGCGAGGCCCACGGACAGGTCGTTGATCGAGTACCGGGTGGCCATGCCGTCGTGGGCTCGGGCGCCTGTGAGGACGAGGCCGGCCACGGATGGATCGACGATGGCGAATTCGACGAGCGCGTCGTGGGTGAGAGGCCGCGAGCGGTCATGGGTGGATCTCCGTGAGGTGGTGACGGGTATGCCTGCTGGGCGCCCCCTTGTGCAGGAGGCTTCCCGCACCGTCCGCGGCTGCACGGGGCCGCCGCCCGGAAGATCAACGCACGTCCGAACCCTGCCTCCGGACGGGTCGTGGAACAGGGCGTCCAGGAGGACGGCAGCCTGCCGGCCCTCTCAGTCACAGTCGCTCCGTCGAGACCGCGACCGGCACGGCCGCCTGACGGCGACCGTGCGGGGCAGGCTGGTCAGGCGCCCGCCCGGCGCAGCCGCTCGGGTGCTTCTTCGGTCAGCCGGGCGGCGGCAGAGCCGTTCGGTTGTGCGACCGACGCCTTCTTGGCGTTGGAGGCCAGCACCCACAGCCCGGCGGCCCAGGCCACCTCGGATCCCCGGCATCCACCCGCGGACGGGGGCGGTTGACCGATCAGCCGGTGACTGCCGCCGCCGGCCGGTCTCGAAGCCGGGATCCGCCAGGTGCCGGGTACCGTCGATCCCGGTGGACCGGGACACGGCCGGTGCCGGAGCATCCGGCGACGGGACGAACGTCCGGCGACGGGACGAACGGCGACGGTGCGCTCGGCGTGACACGCGGCGTCCGCACGGATCCTCCTCCGGCGACCGGCCCGCTCCGCCCATGAACGATCAATTCCCATTCGGAGTACGTACGGTATCGAATCTCTACGTTCTCTTATGAACATTTTCGGCCAAATATTGCTCTGTCACCTTGCGTGCACCGACCCTTGATCCTTCTTATCACTTCGTGAGCAATTGAAGATGCGTGGAGTTCGAATTGAAGGTCACACTGCTATTATTTCAGTCTCCGTCATGGAAAAGTGAAACGGGGACGGCCTTCGGGGGGCTCAGTGGGCGACGTACGTGATCTCTTGAACCAACTGCCGGAGTCGCCCACGTCCACGAAGGGCACCAACCGTCGCAGGGTGCTGATGGCCGCCGCGATCAAAGCGGCCACCCAGGCCGACATCGCCCGCCGTGCCGCGCTGTCACCGGCCACGGTGTCGGCCGTGGTGCGGGAACTGGCCGGCACCGGTCTGCTGTCCGGCACCAAGGACCGCGGCGGCAAGGTCCGTCTGGCCCCCGTCGACGACGTCGGGGTGGGCGTGCACCTGGGGTTCAGCCACCTCGCGGTGATCGCCCGCAGGCTCGACCGGGAGTTCGACCAGGTGAGCACCCAGGTCACCGCGGAGGGTGTCGGCAGGGGCTGGCCCAGGATGCTGCCCGTGGTCAAGGAGATGATCGCCGAAGCGGTCCGGGGGACGCAGCGACGGATGGAGGACGTCCTCTCCCTCGGCATCGCCGTGCCCCGGATGGTCGACCCGCGCACCGCCGCGTTCACCGAGCCGATCCTGTTCCCGTGGCGTGCCGGGGACGACCCGGCGAAGGACCTCGGGACCTGGCTGAAGGTGCGTGCGGTCATCGACAACGACGCCAACCTCGGCGCCCTCGCGGAACAGACCTACGGCACCCGGGAGAACAGCGAGACCGTGGTCTACGTGAAGGCATCCACGGGGGTCGGGGCCGGAATCATCGTGCACAACACCGTGCTGCGCGGCCACCGCGGGATGGCCGGGGAGATCGGCCACCTCACCGTGGACACCGACGGCGCGGTGTGCCAGTGCGGCGGCCGCGGCTGCCTGGAGACGGTCATCGGCGCCGAGGCGCTGATCGGACAGGCGCGTGCCGCACGCGCCCGCAACAGCGCGTCCGGGCCCGAGACGCTGGAGCACCTCGTCCGCTCGGCCAACGCGGGGGACGCCGTGTGCATGCGGGTGGTCCAGGACGCCGGACGCCATCTGGGCCACGCCCTCGCCCAGCTGTGCAACACGCTCAACCCGGATCTCATCGTGATCGGCGGTCAGCTCGCCGAGTGCCCACTGCTCCTGGACGGCTGCAAGGAGACCCTGCACCGCTTCGCACTGCCCGGCGCGGTCGCCGAGGGCTCCCGGTTCGCCCTCGCCCTGAGCGAACTGGGTACCTGGGCCGAGGCGCAAGGGGCCCTGGTCCTGGGACTGCGGGGCCAGGAGAACGCGGGCAGCGCACCGGCATAGCGCCCTCGCCCCTTCGGCACGGGACTCCCTCGGGACGCGGCTCGCCCGGCACCCGGCGGCGGCAGGCGCGGGTCCGTCGCGGGCCCGTCGTGGAGGGCGTTCGGCGGCCGGTCCACCTCGTGCGCCCCCTTCCGTCTTCGATGCGATGAAGAAGTCTCCCGACGCGCCGCATTCATTCTTCGAATGAGCGAGCACGACTCGTCGAATAAGAGGGAGAGCGTGCCCGAGAACGAGATGCCGCCCCGAGGAGGAAATCCCGCGCGGCAGGGCGGACGGGGACGAACCAGCAGGTCGGAGCACGCGTCACCCCTGGCCCGGTTTTCCGTCCAGGGCCCCGTCGAAAAGGCTAGAGTCGGCTGCGAACCCGGTGGGCATCCCACGACACCCGTACGCTTATTCCCCGGGGCATATCTCTGCTCCCGACCCGAGGCGGCCCTATGACTTTCGACTCCCTCGCCGCATGTCTGCGCGACGCGGTCAGACGCGAACGGCGTCGCACGCGATCCGGCGCGGCGCCCTCACCGAGCGGGCCGCCGGCCCACGCGTCCCCCCTGCTGGTCGACCTCGGGCACGTCCGCGAGGTGACGCTCGGCAGCTCGCCCAGTGGCAGCGCCGACGCCAACGCCCAGTACTACTGGTAAGACCGTGGACTGCCGCCATGTCCGACACCCGAGCCACCCCGGTCACCACCGGCGGCGGACACCGCCGCCTCGCCGTCCGTCTTCCGCCCGGCCCCGCGATCGCCGCCCTCCGGGCGCCGGCGCGGCCCCTGCTGCCCCCGCCGGCCGTCGAAGTGTGGCCTCGTGAGGGCCTGCTGTGGTCCTGGGGCACCTGGCACCCCGACGAAGTGCGCACCGCGCGCTGCGCCCGCGCCACGCTGGTCGCGGTCGGCCAGTGCCTGGCCGACTCGCCGACGATGCACCGGGACCTGCGACGTGCCGCGAGCGACGGCCACTGGGAACGGCTGACGCACTGGCCGGGCTCGTACCTGCTCATCGTGGGCCACGACGACGGCCTCCTGACCGCGTACGCCGATCCGGCGGGCCAGTTCCCCCTCTACTACGCGCAGCACGGCGACCGCACCGCCCTGTCCACCCGGGCGACGGCAGCGGCGATCCTGGCCGGAACGGACGGCGCCCCCGACACGACCGCCCTCGCCGCGCACATCGTCTGCCCGGCGGTTCCCGAACTCACCGCCGCCCGGACCGCGTTCGCCGGCGTCCGCAGACTCGGCGGCGGGGAGGCCCTGCGGCTCGACCCCTCCGGCGCCCTCACCCACTGGACCTACGAACCGCTCTCCGCGGACGACGGCACCTCCTTCGAGGACGGCGCGGCACACCTGCGAGCGGCCCTGACGCGCGCCGTGGACCTGCGCACCGCCCGCTCCGGCCGGATCACCGCCGACCTCAGCGGGGGCAAGGACTCCACCTCCCTGGCCTTCCTCGCCGCCCGTACCGCCCCCGGGCCGCTGGAGTCCTTCGTCTACCACCATTCCCGCCTGCCGGCGGGCGACCTCGAGCACGCCTTGAGATACGCCGCCCCGACTCCCTCCCTCCACCTGCGTGTCACCGAAGGCGACGAGACGTCACTGCCCTATGCCGACCTGCACCTGGCGGAACCCACCGACCAACCCGACCCGGCGGCGGCGATCGGCGCGCGTCTGCGTCTGCGCCTGGCCCACATCGCGCGCGGCGGCGACGGAACCCATCTGACGGGGGAGGGTGGGGACGCCGTACTGGCGGCGCCGCCCTCCTACCTCGGAGACCTGGCGGCTGCCGGCGGCCTGCCCCACCTCGTCCGACACGCATGTGCCCTGGCCCGGATGCGCCATCTCTCCCCCGCACGCGTGACCCTGCGCGCGCTGCGCCTGGCCCGCACCCCCGCCCCCCGCGCATGGCACGACCTGGCCGGGGCACTGCACGAACCGGCGGACCGGCCGCCCCAATGGCTGGACGCCGTCGCGTGGTGGCCCGCACCGGGACCGGAGGCGGCCTGGCTGACCTCCCGCACGCGCCACCGCCTCGCCGAACTGGCCCGGCAGCGCGCGCGGACAACCGGCCCGGAACCCGCCTCCCGCACCCCGGGCACCCGAGCGGCCCTGCACGAGGTGCGCACCTCCGCGGCGGTACAGGCCCACCTCACCTCTCTGGCACGCCCCTTCGGGATCTGGCCGCAGGCCCCCTACCTCGACGGCGACGTCGTGCGAGCCTGCATGAACCTGCCGCTGCCGCGCAAGGCCGATCCCTTCACCGCTAAGCCCCTGCTGGTGGCGGCGCTGTCCGGGCTGGTCCCCGACCCCGTTCTTCGACGCAGGACCAAAGGCGACTACATGGCGGAGAACTACCACGGCGCCCGCAGGCACGCGGCCCAGCTGCGGGCCCGGCTCGCCCGGTCGCCCCTGGGCGACCTCGGCGTCATCGAACCCTCACGCGTGCTCGCGACCCTCGACCGGGCCCTGGCGGGACTCCCGACGCCCTTCCCGGCACTCGATCGTCTGCTGAGCGCGGACATGTGGCTGACCTCCCACGACAACGGCCAGGAGCTGCCATGACCCGGCTCAGAGTGCCCGGACACATCCAGGAGAGCCCCGCACCGCACGGCGGCAGCGTGCTCGTCGACCTGCGCTCCGGCCACTGCTTCGCGATGAACCCCGCGGCGCGGGCCCTGTGGCAGGAATGGAGCCGCGGCCAGGACCTCGACTCGACGGTGCGGCTCCTGGGGAGCAGCCACCCCGGCTCCCCCCGCGAACAGATCAGCCAGGACGTCCGGCGGTTCGCCGACGAGCTGATCCGCCGCGGCCTGCTGACCACCGACGACCGGAACCCGCGCACGAGGGCCGCGCACCCCCGCACGCCGGCGCCCCGGGGGCCGGCTCCCGTTCCGGCCGCACCACCGGCGCACCACGCCACCCCCGGACAGGACGCCCCACGGCCCGGGGACCTCCGCGTGACCGCGGGGACGGCCACGGCGGCCACCCCGCCCCGGACCGACAGCCGCGCCGGCGCCCGCCGCACCGTACTCGTGACGGCAGCCGGCCTGCTCGGCCTGCTGGTGGCACTCCTCGTGATCCGGCTGCCGTTCCACGTGGTGCTCCGCCTCGCCCGCTGGACCGTCCGCACCTGGTGCTGGCGCGACGCCACGCCGCACCAGGCGACGGCATCGCTTTCGGCCGTGCGGCGCGCCGCCGGACTCTACCCCGGGCGGGCGGCGTGCCTGGAGGAGTCACTGGCCACCCTCGTCGTGCTGGCCCTCACGGGCCGGCGGGCACACTGGTGCCTCGGCACGGCCCACGACCCCCACCGCTTCCACGCCTGGGTCGAGACACGCGGAGTCCCCGTCGTCCTGCCGGGGGAGGACTTCCCCGCCGGCTTCCGCCGCATCCTGTCCACCTGAGCGCCGGCGGGGTACGGCCGGCAGCACCGGAAGCGGCCCCGGCCGTCGTTCCTCTTCGGTTCGCAGCCTCCCGGCATCCGCAGCGCCCGGTGCCGGACAATTCCAAGAGCGTCGCACGGAAAAGGACAGCCGATCCCTTCAACGGCGGGTATCGGTGCGCTAATCTGAAAACGCAGTGAGGGGACGACCACAGGTTTCCCTGTGACCGCCCCCTCGGAAGAGAGATCAGCACATCTCTCAGGCGTGCGGCAGGACCGCATCGATCAACGTCGTGTCACCGTGTCCCCGAGCCAGCACACTCAGGACGACGAGGACGACGACGATGATGACCACCCGCACCTGGTGCCAACGCACCGACACGGAGCAGCGGGTGGTCATCGTCATCTTGATTCCCATGGAATGTCACCTCCCTCCCCACGGCGACCGGCCCCCGGTTCCGGTGAATCCGGGAATGCATGACCGTTTCCGTGTAAAAATCAGTGTCACTCGCCAATTCCCTTGGGGCAACGGCCTTCTGAGAGGCCTTCACGCGCCTCGCGGTCGCCGCGGCGGAGGTCTCATCGAGCGGAAATCCCCAATTCGCAGAAACGTGCCCACGAGGCGGCCCCGCCGCCGACGAACCGAAATCTGAGAACGCTCTCCGAAGAACTGTCCGCCCGTGGTGAGGCCGGCGAACAGCCCCGCGCCCCGGCGTGCAGCGGCGAGCGGGTGCAGGCCGCCGGGCCCGCTCGCCGCACGCGTCGGTTCCTCCGATTCGAAGGCGGAACACGCCCGGAAGCCGACGGCACCCCCGGACTGAAGCCGTCGACGGCCCTCTCGGGGCACGCACCCGCGAGCGTGGCCCCGCCCACACGTTTTCTGTGACTTGCGTCACTTTTTTTTCCTGTCCGTCCGGTCCCGCTCTTCGAGGTGATGCGACCGCCCGACCCGCGCCGGACCGACGGCGTCGGCGGCGCGCCCCCGCCGACCGGCAGGACCGGTCCGGTACGTCCCGGAAGGCGCCCGGCGCCTTCCGGGTTCTCCGGCCGCTGGCGTGCCGGACGGGACCGCGGCGCGTGCGGGGTTACCGTCGTCGGCATGGCCGGTGACCGCCCGGGATGGCGCGCGTGTGTGCTCGGCGGCGCGGTGTTCGCCGTCTGCATGACCGGCACCACGCTGCCGACCCCCCTCTACGGCCTCTACCAGGAGGAGTTCGGATTCTCCGAGCTGACCGTCACCGTGGTGTACGCGGTGTACGCCTTCGGTGTCATCGACGTCCTGCTGCTGGCGGGGAACGTCTCGGACGTGGTGGGCAGGCGCCCGGTGCTGCTGTGCGGTCTGGGATGCGCCGCCCTGAGCGCCGCCTGCTTCCTCGGCGCCACCGGCCTGGGGTGGCTGTACGCGGGGCGGCTGCTGTCGGGGCTGTCCGCCGGGCTGTTCACCGGGGCCGCCACGGCGTTCGTGATGGAACTGGCACCGCCCGGAGGCGCCTCGCGGGCCACCTTCGTCGCGACCGCCGCCAACATGGGCGGGCTGGGCTGCGGGCCGCTGCTCGCCGGAGTCCTCTCCCAGTACGCGGCCGGGCCGCTGCTCCTGCCGTTCGCCGTGCACCTGGCCCTGGTGGCCGGCTCGGCCGTCGTCCTGCTGGGACTTCCGGAGACCGTGCGGGAGCGGCGCCCGCTGAGCACCGTACGGCCGCGACGGCCGGGCCTGCCCCCGCGGGTGCGCACGGTGTTCGGGCCGGCGGCGATCGCCTCGTTCGTGGGCTTCGCGCTGTTCGGGGTGTTCACGTCGGTCAGCCCGGCGTTCCTCGCGCAGTTCCTGAACGTGCAGAACCGCGCCCTGAGCGGTCTGGTCGTCGCGCTGGCGTTCTTCGCCTCGACCGCCGGGCAACTGGCCGTCGGCCGGGTCGGGGCGGCCCGCTCCCTGCCGTGGGGCTGCGCCGGTCTCCTCGCCGGCCTGGCGCTGCTCGCCGGCGCACTGCACTGGGACCTGCTCGCGCTGGTGGCGCTGAGCGCGGTCGTCGGCGGCGCCGGGCAGGGGCTGGCGTTCCGCGGCGCGCTGTCCGCGCTGGCCGGGGTGTCTCCGGCGGGCGAGCGGGCGGGCGTCATCTCCATGCTGTTCGTGGTGGCCTACGCGGGCATCTCGGTGCCGGTGATCGGTGTGGGCGTGCTGGCGGGGCCTCTCGGCCTGCGGGACGCGGGACTGGTGTTCATCACGTGCATGGCCGTCCTGGTGGTGACCGCGGCCGTCCACCTCCTGCGGCGGCCGGTACCGTCGGGAACGTGAGCGCGGGGACCGCGGCGGCGGCCCGCCCTGCCCCGGCGCCCGGAGCGGCCGCCGGACGCACGGCCGCCGCCGTACGGTGGCGACACGCCCCCGCGTGTTCGCGGGGGAGAGGGGACGCCGGGCACCATGGCAGGGCCTGGGGGCGGGCCGTCTCATCATCCCGGAGGACCCACACCGTGGACATGCTGCTGCCGGTCCTGTTCGCCCTGGGCGCCGCGTTCAGCAACGCGCTCGCCACCGTCCTGCAGCGCAAGGCGGCCCTCGGCGTGCCCCGGTCCGACAAGCTGAGGGCCGGGCTGATGCTCGACCTGCTGCGGCGCCCCGTCTGGCTCGCCGGCATCCTCACCATGATCACCGCGGCGGTCTGTCAGGCCGTGGCGCTGGCGACGGGGCCGCTGACGGTCGTTCAGCCCCTGTTCGTGCTGGAGCTGCCGCTCACCCTGGCCGTCGCCACGGTGCTGCTGCGGGGGCGGCTGTCCCGCGCCGGCTGGGCGGCCGCCTTCGCCGTGGTGACGGGGCTCGCGGTCGCCCTGACGGCCGCCTCGCCCGCGGGAAACCTCACGCACGTGCCGATGGACCGCTGGATCCCGGCACTCGCCGTCTGCGCCACCGCGATCGTCGCCCTCGTGCTCGCCGCGCTCCGCCGGCCGCAGGGGCGCACCCGCGCGGCCTGCTTCGGGCTGGCCACCGCCCTCGCGTACGCGATGACGGCGGCGCTGATGAAGGCGTCGATGCACACCCTCGACGACGGCGGCCTCACCGCGTTCCTCACGGCCTGGCAGACCTACGGCTTCGCCCTGTTCGGCGCGTCGGCGCTGTTCCTCCTGGAGAACGCGCTGCAGGCGGGCCCCCTGGTCGCGTCCCAGCCCGCCATCACCCTCGGCGACGCGGGCGTGAGCCTGGCCCTCGGGATCACGGTCTACTCCGAATCCGTGCGGTCGGGCTGGTGGCTCCTGCCCCAACTGCTGGGCGTCGGCCTGATCGTGGCGGGTGTGCTGATGCTCTCGAGGCTGCCGCTCGCCCGTTCCCTGACCGGAGAGGACCGCTCCGCCGTCGACGCCGGGGCTCCGTGAGCCGTCCCCGTCCCCGTCCGCGC
>NZ_LIRG01000037.1 GCF_001419695.1 Streptomyces prasinopilosus | reverse complement strand
CCTGGTCGACCTCGAAGGAGACGCCGTCGACCGCCCGGGACTCCTTGCGGCCGCGGCCGCCGAAGGTGACGGTCAGTTCGTCGACAGTGAGCAGAGACATGGTGGTTCAGCCCCTCAGCTTCGGGTCGAGGGCTTCCCGCATGGCCTCGCCGAGGAGGGTGAAGCCGAGGGCGGTGATGATGATGCCGACGGCGGGGTAGACCGCCATCAGCGGCGCGTTGTCGAAGAAGCGCTGCGCCTGGGTGAGCATGACGCCCCATTCGGGGACGGCCGGGTCGGGGTTGCCCAGGCCCAGGTAGGACAGGGCGGCCGCCTCGATGATCGCGGTGGCCAGGGAGAGCGTGGCCTGCACGATCACCGGGCTGAGCGAGTTGGGGATGATCTGCGAGACCACGATGCGCCGCTTGCGCACGCCCAGGGACTTGGCGGCGAGCACGTAGTCCGCGCCGCCCTGCGCCAGCATGGAGCCGCGCAGCAGCCGGGCGAACACCGGGATCTGGACGACACCCACGGCGATCATCACGGTGGTCAGGGACTGGCCCATGACGGCGGCGATGGACACGGCCAGCAGCAGCGAGGGCATCGCCAGCATCATGTCGATGAAGCGCATGATGACGGAGTCGACGCGCCTTCCGGCGTCGCCCCCGAGGGTGGCGGCGGCTCCGGAGAGACCGCCGATCAGGAAGCCGATGACCAGGCCGATCAGCGTGGCGACGACACCGACGAGCAGCGTCTGGCGGGCGCCGATCAGCATGCGGGAGAACATGTCCCGGCCGAGGTGGTCGAGTCCGAACCAGTTCTCGCCGCGCGGGCCGACGAACTCGCCCCGGTTGGGGAAGACCTCGTTCCGCCAGGTCTGGGCGGTCGCGGCGTGCGGCGCGAGGTAGGGCCCGACGATCGCGAGGACGACGAACAGGGAGATGACGACCGCGCCGATGATCGCCATCTTGCTGCGCTTGAGGCGGCGGAACGCCTCACGCCACAGGCTGGCGCCGGTGCCGGTCTCCTTGGTCGCGGTCAGCTCCGCGAGCCGCTGGATCTTTTCGGTCTTGGTGGCGACACTCACGTCAGTACACCCGCACTCTCGGGTCGATGAGGCTGTACGCCACGTCCACCAGCAGGTTGATCAGGACATACACCAGCGCGATGAACATGATGAACCCGACGAGCACGGGGTAGTCACGGCCGTCGATCGCGGTCCGGATGAAGGAGCCGATGCCTCCGAAGGAGAACACGGACTCGGTCAGGACGGCGCCGGACAGCAGGGAGCCGGTGAGCAGGCCGACCGCGGTCACCACGGGGAGCATCGCGTTGCGCAGCACGTGCCGGCCGCGGACGACGCTCCGCTTGAGGCCCTTGGCCTCGGCGGTGCGGACGTAGTCCTCGTCCTGCACCTCGAGGACGCTGGCGCGGGTCATGCGCACGATGACGGCGAGCGGGATGGAGGCCAGGGCGACGGCGGGGAGGACCAGGTGCATGATCGCGTCCCAGGCGGCGTCGAGTTCCCCGGTGAGGACGCCGTCCAGGACGGCGAACCCGGTCACGCTCGTGGCGTCGATGCCGGTGTCCTGGCGGCCGTAGCTGGGGAAGATCCCGAGCTCGACGGCGAAGATCTGCTTGAGGATCAGGGCCAGGAAGAAGACCGGGATGCAGATGCCGACGAGCGATCCGGAGACCGCGGTGACGTCGAGCCAGCCACCGCGGTGGCGGGCGGCGAGGTAGCCGAGCGGGATGCCGACGGCCACGGCGATGAGGATCCCGAGGAGAGCCAGTTCCACCGTGGCGGGGAAGCGCAGGACGAACTCGTCCCACACCGGCTGTCCGGTCTGGGTCGAGGTGCCCAGGTCGAGTTCGGCGATGCGCTTGAGGAAGCGCCAGTACTGGACGTACACGGGCTGGTCCAGCCCGAGTGCGCGGTTGATGCGGATTACTTCGGCCTCGGTGGCCTTTTCCCCCAGGATCGCTGAGGCGGGTCCGCCGGGCAGCCGGTCGAGCCACAGGAAGAGCAGAACCGACAGACCGAGCAGCGTGGGTATGAGCTGGAGCAGTCTTCGTACGACGAGACGCAGCACCCCGCATGCCCCTTTCTTACGTGATGTGTTGCCTGAACGGACCCGCCCGGCCGACGAGTTGCGACGGCCGGGCGGACCCCTCGTGCTTGGGTGACTACTGCGCGCCTACTTGAACGAGGCCTCGGCGAAGATTTCCTGCGTCAGCGGGGAGACGTTCGGCGGGTTCACGTTCTTGGCGAAGGCGATGGCCGGCGGGGACGACGAGACCGGGACACCGGGCAGGTAGTCCATGATGACCTCGTTGGCCTTGGTGTACGCGGCCACGCGCTCGTCGTGGTTGCCGAGCTTGGAGCCGGCGTTCACGGCGTCGAAGACCTTCTTGTCCTTGAAGCCCCACTGCTTGTCGTACCCGGCGAACCAGGTGCCGATGAAGTTGAAGCCGTCGTTGAAGTCACCGGTCCAGCCGAGCATGTGCAGGTCGCAGGAGCCGGACTCGGTGGCGTCCAGGTAGTCCGGGGCCCACTTCATCGCCTTCGGCGTGACGGTGATGCCGGACTTCTCCAGGTCGTCCTTCATCAGCTCGAACAGGTCCTGCGGGGCAGGCATGTACGGGCGGGTGACCTCGGTCGGGTAGCAGAAGTCGACCTTCAGCTTCTCCTGGCCGGCCTTCTTGAGGAGCTTCTTGGCCTGGTCGGTGTCGTACGGGTACTGCTTGACGTTCTTGGAGTAGCCCTCGACCGTGTCGGGCATGAACTGGTCGGCGACCTTGCCGCCCTCGGGCAGCTGGGTCTTGACCAGGTTCTCGCGGTCGATGGAGTGCGCGATGGCCTGGCGGACTTCCTTCTTCTTGAGCGCGGGGTTGGCCTGCTGGCTCATGCCCACGTAGAAGAGGTTGAAGACACCGCGGGTCGGGACGACGTAGCCCTGGTCCTCGAGGGTCTTGACGTCGGCCGGCGCGACGAGGTCGTAGCCGTCGATGTCACCGGCCTGGAGCGCCTGGCGGCGGCCCTCTTCGGTGTCGATGGTGCGGAAGACCAGGTTCTTGACCTTCGCCTTGTCGCCCCAGTAGTCGTCGAAGCGCTCGAGGGAGACTTCCTTGTTCCCCTTGTTCCACTTCGTGATCTTGTACGGGCCGGTACCGGCGACCGTGCCAGCCTCCTGGCTGTACTTGGGGTACGTGATGGCGTCGCCCTTGGCGGAGGCGTCCTGCTTCTTGTACGCCTCGATCGCCTTCGGCGAGTGGATCGCCAGGGCGTTGAGGGAGAAGCCGCCGGGGAGGTTGGCGGAGGGCTTCTTGACCTCGATGACGGCGGTGTTCTCGTCCTTCGCGGTGCAGGACTTGTAGTTCGCCTCGGGCGTTTCCTTGTCCTCGTTCTTCGCGAAGCCGCCCATGATGGTCTGCCAGTAGTAGGAGACCGCGCTGGACTGGTAGGTGCCCGTCCAGTTGAACCAGTGGTCGTAGTTCGCGCAGACGGCCGCGGCGTTGAACGCCTCGCCGTCGTGGAACTTCACGCCCTTGCGGAGGTCGAAGGTCCAGACGGTGCCCTTGTCGTTGCTGGACCACTTCTCGGCGAGGCCGCCGACGAGCTCGCTGCCGCCCGACTCGTGCTCGAGCAGGGCCTCGAACGCCTGACGCGTCACGCGGAAGGTTTCACCGTCGCTCGCGAGGGCAGGGTCCAGGGAGCCCGGGTCACCGGCACCGGCGAAGACGAAGGTGTCCTTCTCGCCGTCGCTCTTGTTGTCACTGTCCCGTTCGCTGGAGCAGCCCGTGGCGATCAGCGTGACCGCCACCGCGGCCGTGATCGCCCGAGCGGCTCGGGACTTGGATATGCGCATATTGGGGCCACTCCGGGTCCGCTATGTGGATGCATCTTGACCGGCCGAACACTACAGACGTTCACAGCGAGTCGAGAACAGTCCGGATAGCGGTGATACCTACCTGAGATCTGAACAGTTGACATAAGGGGCGCTTCAGGCGTCCCTCCGTCAGGAATTAACCGTCCCGATACATTCAACTCCCCCCGCACGCGCCTCCGGGAAGCTCCGGGCGGCGTGAAGGACGGGTGAAACCGCAGGTGACGGGCGGTCAACCGGTGACAGCGGAGCGCACATGGCTGAAAACCCGTCACGAACCGGTGTCCGGCACCGAGGCGACCCGCCCCCCTCCGGCACCCCGTCTCACTCCGTGGACACCGTCACGCTGAGTCAGCGCGGACGACCGCGGCCGGTGCCCGGTCGCGGCCGCCCCTCCCGCATCCGGCCCGGTCAGCGCTGGTGCGCGGGCGGGTGGCCGGAGCCCGGGGCGGGGGGCACGACGGCCCCGTGGGCCTCGCGGTCGTAGAACGGGCGGGCGTTGGCGCGCAGCCACATCGCGACCGGGTCGTGCTCGTCGGACATCGCGACGGTCGACACCGGGAGCCCGTCCGGGACCGCGCCGAGGGACTGCCGCATCATCGCGCGCACCGCGTCCACGGCCGGCGGCGACGTGTCGTACACGTCGAGGCCGATGGCGAGGTACGGGGCGCCCAGCGACGGCTGCACCCAGGCGCGGCGCAGTGAGCGGACGGCGGGGGTGCGGTGCGCGTTCTGCGCGAGCAGGGCGTAGAACTGCGGGATCTCGATGGCGGGTTCGGACAGCCGCAGGGGGCCGGCGGGCTGGCGGTCGAGACCGGTGGCGAGCCTGCGCAGATCGAGCCAGGGGATGCCGAGGCCGCCGCCGGGGGCGTGCGGATTGAGCCAGAGTCCGTAGTGGTCGGGGTAGAGGGCGCGGGCGGCATCGACGCCGTCGACGACCTCGTAGGAGCGGTTCCAGCCACTGGCGGACAGCTCCTGGGCGGAGGTCACGCAGGGCGCGTAGCCGAAGCCGTCGACCTCCATGTTCCCGTACTGGGCGTCCGGGGAACCCGCCCGGCCCTGCCACAGCAGCATCCAGACGTGTCCGGAGGAGGGGGTCGCGAGCGCGCGCAGCAACGCCTCGTAGGCGTCGTAACGCCCCGGTGTCACCTGGCGCAGCATGTGCTCGACCTGCCCGGCCGCCGCGGTGCCTGCGCTCACTTTGTATCGCCCCTCCGTACCACCCGTACAACGCCCTCGCCCGAACCGATGAACCTAGCTTAAGCGCCACCCGGCCCGGAGGGACTCCGCCGGTGCGCGGCCGTGCTCCCGCGGTGCCGCGGCCCGTTCAGCGCGTCCACTGGTAGAAGGGGCGGACGCGGTCGCGCATCCACTGGCCGACCGGGTCCTGGGCCACGTCCAGGAGGACCAGGTTGACGGGCCACTTCACCGGTTCGCGGCCCAGGGCGCGGCCCAGCGCGTCGATCGGCGCGGCCCTCAGGTCGCCCTCCGTGCGGGTCAGTTCGGCGGGGGACAGTTCGACGCCGACGAACAGCACCGGGTCGGCCGTCTCGATCTCGGCGAGGCAGCGGCGGGCGGTGGCGACGACGCCGAGGGCCTCGAACTCCGCGGCGGCCGCGGCGAGGAAGGCCACCGGGTCGTCCTGCCAGTCGGGTTCGAACAGCTTGACCCGGCCGCCGCTCGCGGGGCCGTCGAGCGGGCCGCGTCCGGCACGGCACAGGGCGGCGACGGCGGGCGGCGGCAGCGGGACGCCGACCACTCCCCCGGGGTTCACGGCGATCCCGGCCTGCGGCGGCAGACCGCGCGCGAACTCCACCGCGGGCGCGACGGTGAACGACATGTGGGAGCCGACGACCTGTCGGAACTGCTCCTCGGAGCTGAAGACCGGGACGTACGCCTGGCCCTCGATCTCCATCGTGGGCAGGTCCAGCGAGCCGCTGTCCGGTCCGCCGCCCTCGGGCAGCGGTATCCACACGTGGCTCCGGCCCAGCACCTCGATGATCCGGCCGTCGCCCGAGGGGACGCCGAGGGCCGCGGAGAGCACCTCCTCCAGCTCGTTGCCGGGCCATCCGCCGTGCGGATGGAGGTGCGTCTGTGCCGGGAAGTCCGCGGAGAAGCCCGCCGGGAAGTCCATCTGCCTACCGCCTGCCTGGAACCACTGCTGTGGCTGAAAGGCTAACCGCTGCCGGGCCCGGCGGTCGGCCCGTACGGCCGCCGGTCCGTGGATCAGTGCGCGGCCCGGTCCGTGAAGTCGATGCGGTGCAGGGTGTTCGCCGCGTCGCGGTCGGCCAGGACGACCGAGCCGCAGCCCGCGGGCAGGTCGCCGCGCGTCACGGAGGCCAGCAGCCGGTCGACGGCGGTGCGGTGGCGCCGGAAGGCGTACCGGGAGACCCCGCGGCCGCGCGCGCGCTGGCCGTCCAGGGCCTGCTCCGGGGGGACGTCGAGCAGCAGCAGGTGCAGGTCCGCGCCCCGGCGGCGGGCCTCCCGGGCCAGCCAGCGGCGCACCCAGGCTTGCGTGCCGCAGTCGTGGACGACGACCCCCTCGCCGGTGCGCAGGGCGCGCCGCAGTCCGGCGTAGTGGGCGAGGCGGACCAGGGGCCGGTACACCGCGTACGGCAGGAGGCGCGGCGTGCCGCGGTCCCAGCGGTCGCGGGTGTCCTGCGAGTCGATGCGGGTGCCGCGCACCGTGCGGCGCATGAGGGTGGACTTGCCGCTGCCGGGCAGTCCGGTGACCACGACGAGGTCGCGGGGGCCGAAGAGCAGCGCGTGCGGGCTGCGGCCGACGCGCTCGCGCAGGTCGCGGACGGCGGGCGCGGGCGGGGTGCCGCACGCCTCCCGGGCCGCCGGTGCCTGCTGCTCGGGCGGCGCGACGCCCGTGGTGGCGGCGTACGCCGCGGCCTTGTCCACCGTGTGTGTCCTCCCCTGGGGCCGTCCTGCCCTGTGACCAGGTACCGGAACCCCTCCCCGCCGAGTGTAAAGAGACGGTAACGCCGGGTGCCCGCGGTTTCCGTCTCTTCCGCGCCACGGGCCTGTCACAGCCGCCCGCGAACACCCGGACACCCTGTGCTCCTCCCACAAGGGTCCCCCTGCCGCACTCCCGCGATGCGTGCAATGATGAGCGCGTCAACTGCATACCGGCCGTTCGAATCCGCGCGGGAGAGTCCCCGGCACCGTTGCCGCCGGGGCGCCGAAGGAGCAAGTCCCTCCCTTGAATCTCTCAGGCACCGTTACCGCGTGGGCGAGGCACATCTGAAAAGCGGGCCCCGCGCGCGTCGCCGGTGGCCCCACCCAAGGTGCAAGCCGTGGTCGTCCCCTGCGCGGGCGGTCATGGCGAACCTCTCAGGTTCCGATGACAGATGGGGAGGAAAGCCCTCGCCTGTCCTGCCCTGGGAGACCGACCGATGAGCAGTACCGAACTCCGCCGGACCGCGCTCGACGCCCTGCATCGTTCGCTCGGTGCCACGATGACCGACTTCGCCGGCTGGGACATGCCCCTGCGCTACGGCTCCGAACGCGACGAGCACAACGCCGTGCGGACGAGGGCCGGTCTGTTCGACCTCTCCCACATGGGTGAGATCACCGTCACCGGCCCGCAGGCCTCCCGGTTCCTCGACCACGCGCTGGTCGGCAACATCGGGACCGTCAAGACCGGCCGCGCCCGCTACACCATGATCTGCGGCGAGGACGGCGGCATCCTGGACGACCTGATCGTCTACCGGCTCGACGACACCGGGGCCGGGTCCCCGCGGTACCTGGTCGTCGCGAACGCCTCCAACGCCCAGGTGGTGCTGGACGCGCTCGTGGAGCGGTCGGCCGGCTTCGACGCCGAGGTGCGGGACGACCGCGACGCGTACGCGCTGCTCGCGGTGCAGGGCCCCGAGTCCTCCGGCATCCTGCAGTCCCTCACCGACGCCGACCTCGAGGGCCTGAAGTACTACGCCGGGCAGCCCGGCACGGTCGCGGGCGTCCCCGCCCTCATCGCCCGTACCGGCTACACCGGTGAGGACGGCTTCGAGCTGTTCGTGAAGCCGGAGCACGCGGTGGAGCTGTGGCAGGCGCTGACGAAGGCGGGCGAGGGCGCGGGCCTGGTCCCGTGCGGGCTGTCCTGCCGGGACACGCTGCGTCTGGAGGCCGGCATGCCGCTGTACGGCAACGAGCTGAGCGCCTCCCTGACCCCGTTCGACGCCGGGTTCGGCCGGGTGGTGAAGTTCGAGAAGGAGGGCGACTTCGTGGGCCGCGCCGCCTTGGCCGAGGCCGCCGCCCGCGCCGAGCGGACCCCGCCCCGCACCCTGGTCGGCCTGGTCGCCGAGGGCCGCCGGGTCCCGCGCGCCGGGTACGCGGTGGTCGCGGGCGGCGAGGTGATCGGTGAGGTCACCTCCGGTGCGCCGTCCCCGACGCTGGGCCGGCCGATCGCGATGGCGTACGTCGACGGGGCGTACGCGGTGCCGGGCACGGCGGGGGTCGCCGTGGACATCCGCGGCAGCCACGAGCCGTACGAGGTCGTGGCGCTGCCGTTCTACAAGCGGCAGAAGTAGCGCCGCCGCGGACGGCGGGGACGGTTCCGGGGCGGTTCCCCGGTCCCTCCCGCGCCGGCGTCCGGGCCGGTGCCCGGGCCTCCGGTGCTTCCGGTGTCCGTGGGGTCTCGCCCCGGTGAGCGGGACGGGTCGTGCCCGTTCACGCGCGCGTCCCGTCCTTCCCGTAGTTTCCGAGTCATCAGCAAGTCCACCGCGTACAGGAGAATCCAGGTCATGAGCAACCCCCAGCAGCTGCGTTACAGCAAGGAGCACGAGTGGCTGTCGGCCGCCGAGGACGGTGTGTCGGTCATCGGCATCACCGAGCACGCGGCCAACGCGCTCGGCGACGTCGTGTTCGTCCAGCTCCCCGAGGCCGGCGACACCGTGACCGCGGGCGAGACCTGCGGCGAACTGGAGTCGACCAAGTCGGTCAGCGACCTGTACTGCCCGGTCACCGGCGAGGTCACCGAGGTCAACGAGGACGTGGTCAGCGACCCGTCGCTGGTGAACTCGGCCCCCTTCGAGGGCGGCTGGCTGTTCAAGGTGCGCGTCACCGACGAGCCGGCCGACCTGCTCTCCGCCGCCGAGTACGACGCCTTCATCCAGGGCTGAGGAGGCCGTAGCCCCATGTCGCATCTGAACACCCCGCTGCACGAGCTCGACCCGGACGTCGCCGCGGCGATCGACGCCGAGCTGCACCGCCAGCAGTCCACCCTCGAGATGATCGCCTCGGAGAACTTCGCCCCGGTCGCGGTCATGGAGGCCCAGGGCACGGTCCTCACCAACAAGTACGCCGAGGGCTACCCCGGCCGCCGCTACTACGGCGGCTGCGAGCACGTCGACGTGATCGAGCAGATCGCCATCGACCGGGTCAAGGAGCTGTTCGGCGCCGAGCACGCCAACGTGCAGCCGCACTCGGGCGCGCAGGCCAACGCCGCCGCGATGTTCGCGCTGCTCAAGCCCGGCGACACGATCATGGGCCTGAACCTCGCGCACGGCGGGCACCTGACCCACGGCATGAAGATCAACTTCTCCGGCAAGCTCTACGACGTGGTCGCCTACCACGTCGGCGACGACGGCCGGGTCGACATGGCCGAAGTCGAGCGGCTGGCCAAGGAGAGCAGGCCGAAGCTGATCGTCGCCGGCTGGTCGGCGTACCCGCGGCAGCTGGACTTCGCCGAGTTCCGCCGGATCGCGGACGAGGTCGGCGCGTACCTGATGGTCGACATGGCGCACTTCGCCGGTCTGGTCGCGGCGGGTCTGCACCCGAACCCGGTACCGCACGCCCACGTCGTCACCACGACCACGCACAAGACCCTCGGCGGCCCGCGCGGCGGGGTGATCCTCTCCACGGCCGAACTGGCCAAGAAGATCAACTCCGCGGTCTTCCCCGGTCAGCAGGGCGGCCCGCTGGAGCACGTGGTCGCGGCCAAGGCGGTGGCCTTCAAGGTCGCCGCGTCCGAGGAGTTCAAGGACCGCCAGCGCCGCACCCTGGAGGGCTCCCGCATCCTGGCCGAGCGCCTGACGCGGGACGACGCCCGGGCGGTGGGCGTGGACGTGCTCTCCGGCGGTACGGACGTGCACCTGGTCCTGGTCGACCTGCGCGCGTCCGAGCTGGACGGGCAGCAGGCGGAGGACCGGCTCCACGAGGTCGGCATCACCGTCAACCGCAACGCGGTGCCGAACGACCCGCGGCCGCCGATGGTCACCTCGGGGCTGCGCATCGGTACGCCCGCCCTGGCCACCCGCGGTTTCGGCGCCGAGGACTTCACCGAGGTGGCGGACGTGATCGCCGAGGCGCTGAAGCCGTCCTACGACGCCGGGGCGCTGCGGGCCCGGGTGACGGCCCTCGCGGAGAAGCATCCGCTGTACCCCGGTCTGAAGTAATTTCGTACGCTTTGATTCGTACGAGCCTCCGGGGCATCGCGCACACTGGTCAGTGGGTGCGATGCCCCGCATCGTGCCCCCCTCGCACACATCGTCCCGTTCCCCGCATCCGTACCACCGCGAACCACCCCCGGCGGACAGCGGCGTCCGCCGAACCCCTAGGAGTCCTTCCGTGGCCCTCTCGGTCTTCGACCTGTTCTCGATCGGCATCGGGCCGTCCAGCTCGCACACGGTCGGCCCGATGCGGGCCGCCCGCATGTTCGCCCGGCGGCTGCGCCACGAGGAGCTGCTGGAAACGGTCGCCTCGGTCCGCGCGGAGCTGTACGGGTCGCTCGGCGCCACCGGCCACGGGCACGGCACGCCCAAGGCGGTGCTGCTCGGCCTGGAGGGCGCCTCGCCCCGCACGGTGGACGTGGAGACCGCCGACGAACGGGTGGAGAGGATCAGGGACTCGGGCCGCCTGAGCCTGCTCGGCACGCACGAGGTCGCGTTCTCCTTCGACGACGACCTGGTGCTGCACCGCCGCAAGACGCTTCCGTACCACGCGAACGGCATGACCCTGTGGGCGTACGACGCGTCCGGCGCCGAGGTGCTCGCGAAGACGTACTACTCGGTGGGCGGCGGTTTCGTCGTCGACGAGGACGCGGTGGGCGCGGACCGCATCAAGCTCGACGACACGGTCCTGAAGTACCCGTTCCGCACGGGTGACGAGCTGCTGCGCCTGACCCGGGAGACGGGCCTGTCCATCTCCGCGCTGATGCTGGAGAACGAGTGCGCCTGGCGCACCGAGGAGGAGGTCCGCGAGGGCCTGCTGGAGATCTGGCGGGTGATGCAGGCGTGCGTGGCGCGCGGCATGTCCCGCGAGGGCATCCTGCCGGGCGGCCTGAAGGTGCGCCGGCGCGCCGCGAACACGGCGCGCAAGCTGCGCGCGGAGGGCGACGCGCCGGCCCTCGCCATGGAGTGGATCACGCTCTACGCGATGGCCGTGAACGAGGAGAACGCCGGGGGCGGCCGGGTCGTCACCGCCCCGACCAACGGCGCGGCCGGCATCATCCCCGCCGTCCTGCACTACTACATGAACTTCGTCCCCGGCGCCGACGAGGACGGCGTGGTCCGCTTCCTGCTGGCGGCCGGTGCGATCGGCATGCTGTTCAAGGAGAACGCGTCCATCTCCGGCGCCGAGGTCGGCTGCCAGGGCGAGGTCGGCTCCGCCTGCTCGATGGCGGCGGGCGCCCTCGCCGAGGTGATGGGCGGCTCACCGGAACAGGTCGAGAACGCCGCCGAGATCGGCATGGAGCACAACCTCGGCCTGACCTGCGACCCGGTCGGCGGCCTGGTCCAGATCCCGTGCATCGAGCGCAACGGCATGGCCGCGGTGAAGGCGGTCACCGCCGCGCGGATGGCGCTGCGCGGCGACGGCTCGCACAAGGTGTCCCTGGACAAGGTCATCAAGACCATGAAGGACACCGGCGCCGACATGTCCGTCAAGTACAAGGAGACGGCGCGGGGCGGACTCGCGGTGAACATCATCGAGTGCTGAGGCGCCGGCGCGCGGCGGACGGCGTATGTTGGCCTGGCTGGTCGGGTTCCGTCCCGGGCATGGGGCCCGGGTCCGGGGTCCGGTGTTCCGTTGGGGGTTGGAAACCATGGTCGCTGGTCGTGTGGTGCGGTTCGACGCCGTACGGGGTTACGGGTTCATCGCTCCGGAGCACGGCGGGGAGGACGTCTTCCTCCACGTCAACGACGTGCGGATCCCGGAGCATCAGCTGCGTCCCGGGGTCACCGTGGAGTTCGAGATCGAGGAGGGCGACCGGGGGCTGAAGGCCTCGGGCGTGCGGCTGGCCCAGGGGGCCGGTCCGGTGTCCTCCGCCGGTGCGGGCCGGCAGCCGGACGGCGAGGACCCGCTGTGCGACGTGCTCACCGCCGAGGAGTACCTGCAGGAGGTCACGGAGGTCCTGCTGTCCGCCGCGCCCACGCTGACCGGCGAGCAGATCCTCCAGGCCCGCCGCGGGCTGCTGCAGTTCGGCAAGACCCACGGCTGGTGCGACGGGTGAGGCGGGCCGGGTGACGCCGCCCGGCCGGCTCCGGCCCCACCCGGCTGGCTCCGCCCGGCCGGTCGTCGTCACCGCCCCCTGGCCCGCCGGACCGCACCCCCGGCCGGTTCCGCCCCGTGCCCGAGGTCACCGCGCCCCGGGTGCCGGCGCACGTCGACCCGCGTCCTCCCCGGGCCGGTGCGCCCGCGCCGGGCGGCCGGTACGTGACGGGCGGACGGCGTACTGCGCCCGGAGCACCGGGTGATCCTGTACCGCAACCGGGACTTCTGGCGGAACGCCGACACCACGTCCTGCGCGGGCGACGGACTGTGGATCGCCGACCACGTCACCGCGGGCGAGCCCCGCGTCGAGGCGACGTGGCGCTTCCACCGGTACACCGACGATCCCGTGGACACCGACCTCGCCGACTTCCCCGACCGGGCCGCCCTCGAGGAGTGGGCGGGCGTCGCCCGAGGACGGCTGCTCCCGGGGCAGGAGACGGAAGCCGGGGGCGGGAGGCAGGGGGAAGGTCCGTTCAGCGGTCGGCGACGCGCAGGGCGAACCAGGTCGTCTTGCCCCGGGGCAGGAGGTCGACGCCCCAGCGGCCGGCGAGGGTGTCGACGAGGAAGAGGCCGCGCCCGCTGACGTCCAGTTCGTGGACCGGCATGAGGCAGGGCAGGCTGCGGGACGGGTCGCGGACCTCCACGCGGATCCAGCGGGGGCGGCGGAGCAGCCGGAGACCGAAGGCACGGGCCCCGGTGTGACGCACCGCGTTGCCGACGAGCTCGGAGACAAGGAGGACGGCGTCCTCGGTGTGCGCCGCCCCGAGGCCCCAGTGACGCAGGACCACGACCTGGGTGAGCCGGCGGGCGACGGCCGCGGACTCCGGGCGGGACGGCAGCAGGACCTCGGCCCGTGACGGATCGCCGAACAGCTCCAGCGCCTTCCGCGCGTGTTCGTCCTCGACCGTCGGCGACCAGCGCGACGCGGTCGCACGCCCGTCTCCCCGCGGCTGCTCCCTGCCGTCCAGCCCCGCCATGCCCCCATCATGGACGTCCCGCGGGACGCCCGGGACCGTTCCGTCGGAATGCGCCCCCTGCACGCCCCCGCCGCAGGTCAGGCCCTCGGCATATGCCTATGACGCCTCGGGAGCACCGGGGGCCCGTACGGCCTGCGGAAACGGTTCGCCGCACGGGAACGACGGGCTCCCCCGACGCGGCGGACCCGAGGGCGCGCCGAGGCTCCCGTGGACCGCCCCGCCGGGGGACCCGGATCGGACGTCGCGTCCCCCGCGGTCCCCCGGAGGGGTGTTCAGAGGAACTTCGCCTTGCCGGGGCCGTCCTCCACGAAGCTGCGCATCCCCCGCTCGCGGTCCTCGGTGGCGAACAGGCCCGCGAACCAGTTGCGCTCGACGGCGAGGCCGGTGTCGATGTCGGTCTCCAGACCGGTGTCGACCGCCTCCTTGGCCGCGCGCAGAGCGATCGCGGGCCCCTTGGCGAGCTTCGCGGCCCACGCGTGCGCCTGCTCGTAGACCTCGGCGGCGGGCACCACCCGGTCCACCAGGCCCAGCGCGAGCGCCTCGTCCGCCTTCACCTGACGGCCCGTGAAGATGAGGTCCTTCGCCCTGGACGGACCGATGAGGCGGGCCAGGCGCTGGGTGCCGCCGGCCCCCGGGATCAGGCCGAGCAGGATCTCGGGCTGGCCCAGCTTGGCGTTCTCCCCGGCGATGCGGAAGTCCGCGCAGAGCGCGAGCTCGCAACCGCCGCCGAGCGCGTAACCGGTCACCGCCGCCACCACCGGTTTGGGGATGCGGGCCACCGCCGTGAAGGAGTCCTGCAGGGCGCGGGCGCGCAGGACCATCGCGGTGTGGTCCATGGCCTGCATCTCCTTGATGTCCGCGCCCGCCGCGAACACCTTCTCGCCGCCGAAGATCACCACGGCGCGCACGTCCTCGCGGCGCGTGATCTCCTCGGCGAGCTCCTTCAGCCGGTCCTGCGTGGCGACGTCCAGCGCGTTCATGGGCGGGCGGTCCAGGCGCAGCGTGCCGACGCCCTCGGCGACTTCGAGATGTACGGTCATGACAGCAGGTTAACGGTGACTAACGGCCGCGGCCCCGGTGCCGTACCTCACACCGGGGCCGCGTACCTCGTGCGTTTCGCGCGGTCAGGCCTTCCACTTCTCCCAGGACATGTTCCAGCCGTTGAGGCCGTTGTCCGGGGCGATGGTGCCGTCGTTGGAGTTCTTCACGACGACCACGTCCCCGATCATGGTGTTCTCGAAGAACCAGGCGCCCGGTGCTTTCCTGTCCCAGCCGCCGCGGGTGTCGCGCAGGCCGATGCAGCCGTGGCTGGCGTTGTAGTTGCCGAAGGCGTCGCCGCCCCAGTAGTTGCCGTGGATGAAGGTGCCCGAGGTGCTCAGGCGCATGGCGTGCGGGACGTCCTTGATGTCGTACTCGCCGCCGAAGCCGACCGTCTCCCCGTTCATCCGGGTGACCTTGAGCCGCTCGGTGACGACCATCTGGCCGTTCCACGTCTCGGTGCCGGGGGCGCCGGTGGTGACCGGGATGGTCTTGATCGTCTTGCCGTCCCGCTGCACCTTCATGGTGAGCTTCTTGGCGTCGACGACGGAGACCTGGTTGCGGCCGATGGTGAAGGAGACCTTCTTGGACTGCTCGCCGTAGACGCCGGGGCGGCCCTCGACGCCGTCGAGGTTGAGGTCGACGGTGACCTCGGTGCCGGCCTTCCAGTACTTCTCGGGGCGGAAGTCGAGGCGGTCGTTGCCGAACCAGTGGCCCTCGACCTCGACGGGCGGCTCGGTCGTGATGCGGATGGCCTTCTCGACGTCCTCGGGGCTGGTGATGCCCCGGGTGAAGCGGAGCGAGAACGGCATTCCGACGCCGACCTCGGAACCGTCCTCGGGGGTGAAGTGGCCGATGAAGGTGTTCTTCGGGGTCAGCGTGGTGAAACTGGAGTCCTCGGCGGCGGTGCGGCCGGCGGAGTCCTTGGCGACCGCGTGCACGGTGTACTCGGTGGAGGCGGCCAGGTGGGTCGACGGCGTCCAGCGGGCGCCGTCGCCGGATATCTCCCCGTCGACCTTCCTGCCGTCCGGGTCCTTGACGACGACCTCGGTCAGCTTGCCCTCGGCCGCCTCGACCTCGAGCGCGCCGCTGGTCTCGACGGACTCGGCACCGTCCTCGGGCGCTATGCCGATGACCGCTTCGGACTGCTTGCTCTGCGCCGCGGGGGAGGCCTCGACCTTGCCGCCGCCCGGCCCGGACCCGGAGTCCGGGCCGGTCCCCCCGCCGCCGCACGCCGTGACCGCCAGCACCACCCCGAGTGCCAGCGCGGCGAGCCTCCTGCCGCCCCGCCTCCGCGCGTCAACCGACGCCCCCGATATCGGCCCCACGTTCACTTGTTCTCTCCCCTCGGCGGGCCTGCCCCGGCCCGCGCCCCGCACGCTCCTCGCGCGCCTCGGCGCATAGTAACCACAGGCCAGAAGGGTTGGAGGGGGTCGGTGTGTCACCGTTCCGTTCCAAACTCCGACGGCTGCGGGAGACAACCGGAAGGCCCTTTCGGGCATCCGCGCGTGAGGGTGCCGGGAGGCGTCGGGGTCACCTCACGGCGCTGCCCTCCGTCCACTTCTCCCAGGACATGTTCCAGCCGCCGAGGCCGTTGTCCGGGGCGACCTTCCGGTCCTTGCTGTTGACCACCTCGACGACGTCGCCGATGAGACTGCGGTCGAAGAACCAGCCCGCCGGGGTGTCCGCGCCGCCGCCCTTCACGTCGCGCAGGCCCACGCACCCGTGACTGACGTTGGTGTCGCCGAAGACGTCCTCGTCGGCCCAGTAGTTGCCGTGCAGGAAGGTGCCGGACGCGGTCAGGCGGATGGCGTGCGGGACGTCGGGGATGTCGTACTCGCCCTTGC
>NZ_LIRG01000369.1 GCF_001419695.1 Streptomyces prasinopilosus | reverse complement strand
TCCTCAGCATCCAGATCGTCGCCCGGGCCCGGCAGGCGGGCCTCACCCTCACCTCCCGGGACGTCTACCGGCACCAGACGGTCGCCGCCCTGGCCCGCCGCGCCGACGAGGCGGGAAGCCGCCGGCCCGCCACCGCGTCCGCGCCCGCCGAGGCCACCGGCACCGCGCCGCTGACGCCCATCCAGCACTGGCTCTTCGAGAGCGCGGGCGGACGCGCCGGGCACTTCGCCCAGACGCTCTCGGTGGAACTGCGCGCCGGCGTCGACGCGACCGCGCTCGAGGACGCCCTCAACGACGTGATCGCCCACCACGACGCGCTGCGCTCCCGCTTCCTCACCGGCGACGCGGGCGTACGGTGGCTGATCGAGGGCCCGGCCGCCCGGTGCCGCCTCGCGCACCACACCGGCCCGGACACCGACACCCCGCACCTGGGCCCCCACGACCTGCGCCACGGACCGCTGCTGCGCGCCGTCCTGCACGACCGGGGCCCCGGACGGCCGCGGGTGCTGCACCTGGCCGCCCACCACCTCGTCGTCGACGGCGTCTCCTGGCACCTGCTCCTCGAGGACCTCGACCGGGCCTACCGCGCCCGCCGGGCCGGCCGGGACGGAGCGGCGGCGCTGCCCCCGAAGTCGTCCCCGCTGCGGCAGTGGGCCGAGCGCCTCGCCGCGCACGCCGCCGCCGGGGGCTTCGACGACGAGGAGGCCTACTGGGCCCGGGCGACCGAGGACGCCCGCGCCGCCCTGCCGTCGGACCGGACGGGCGCCAACACCTACGCCTCCCAGCGCTCGGTGACGGTGCGCCTGGGCCCCGAGGACACCGGGGAACTGCTGCGGACCCTGCCCGAGACCTACCGCACCCGGGCCAACGACGTCCTGCTCGCCGCCCTCGGCCGGGTGCTGTGCGGCTGGACGGGGCACGAGCGGGTGCTGGTGGACGTCGAGGGCCACGGCCGTGAGGAACTGTTCGCCGACGTCGACACCAGCCGCACCGTCGGCTGGTTCACCACCCGCCACCCCGTCGCCCTCGCCGTCCCGTCCGGGGCGGACTGGGACGCCGTCCTCAAGCAGGTCAAGGAGCAGCTGCGCGCGGTGCCCCGGCACGGCCTCGGCCACGGCCTGCTGACCCTCCCGGGCCGCGACGCCGCACCGCTCCCGGCGACCGCCGCGCAGATCAGCTTCAACTACCTGGGCCGCTTCGGACCCTCCCGGGACACCGGGGACCCCGGCACCGCCGAGGGGCTGTACGGCGGGCCGTTCCGTCCGCTGGAGCTGGACGCCGACCCCTCGGCGGCCCGCCCGCACGCCCTGGAGGTCGTGGGCCGGCTGGACGACGACGGCCTGGAGTTCACCTGGTTCTACTCGGACGCGCTGCACCGGCGGGAGACCGTCGAGGACCTCGCCGGGCGGTTCGCCGACGCGCTGGCCGGCCTCGCCCGCCACGCCGCCCGGCCCGGCGCCGCCGGACGCACCCCCTCGGACTTCCCGCTGGCCCGGCTCGACCAGGCGCACGTCGACCGCGTCGCGGGCGGGGACCCCGCCGGCCTGGAGGACGTCCACCCCCTCACGCCCACCCAGGCCGGCATGCTCTTCCACCGGCTCGCGCAGGACGACCGCGGCGTGTACTTCCAGCAGCTGACGTTCGTCCTGGACGGCGTGCCGGACCCGGCCGCGCTGGCGGACGCCTGGCAGCGGGTCACGGACCGCACCCCGGTGCTGCGCGCCCGCGTGGTGTGGCAGGACGTGCCCGAACCGCTTCTCGTGGTGCGGCGCCGGGCCGCCGTGCCGGTGGAGCACCTGGACTGGCGCGGCCTGTCCGAGACCGAGCGGGACGAGCGGCTGCGCACCCTGCTCGAGGACGACCGCGCCCGCGGGATCGACCTGGCGCGGGCGCCGCTGCAGCGCCTGGCACTGGTCCGCCTCTCCGACCGCGAGGTCCGCGTCGTGTGGTCCTTCGACCACCTGATCCTGGACGGCTGGAGCCTGTTCCAGGTCCTCTCCGACGTCTTCGCGTGCCACGCCGGCCCGGCGGGCGCCGCGGACGTCCCGCTGCCCGAGCGCCGTCCCTTCCGCGACTACGTGGCCTGGCTGCGGGACCGCGCCGAGGAGGCCGAGGCCGAACGGCACTGGCGGACCCGCCTGAGCGGCCTGGACGAGGCCACCGCACTGCCCTTCGACCGCGAACCGCGCGAGAGCCACCGCGCGGAGTCGACGCGGGCGGTACGGGTCACGGTGCCCGGAACCACCACCCGGGCACTGGAGGCCCTGGCCAGGACGGCGGGCCTGACGATGCACACCCTCGTGCAGGGCGCCTGGGCGCTGCTGCTGAGCCGCCAGGCGGCCCGCGACGAGGTGGTCTTCGGCACCACCGTCTCCGGACGGCCGCCCGAGCTGCCCGGCTCCGACACCATGAACGGCCTGTTCATCGCGACCCTGCCCACCCGCGTGAGCGTGCCGCGGGACGGGACGCTGCTCGACTGGCTGGGCCGGCTCCAGCAGGAGCAGAGCGAGGACCGCCGCCACGACCACGTGCCGCTGCACCGCATGAAGGCGTTCACCGGACTGCCCGAGCGGACCGCCCTGTTCGACAGCATCGTGGTGTTCGAGAACTATCCGGTCGACGACGGCCTCGGCGCCGCGCACGGGCTGCGGCTCAGGGGCCTGGAGGGCATCGAGACCACCAACTACCCGCTCGGTCTGGTCGCCTACCCCGGCACGGAGCTCGCCCTGCGCCTCGGCTACGACCCGGACCTCTTCGACGCCGCCACCGTCGAGCGGATGGCCGAACACCTCACCGTCCTGCTGGAGGGCTTCGCCGCCGCACCGCACAGCACGCCCGCCCGCCTGCCCCTGCTGACGGCCGCCCGGCGCGAGCAGGTGCTCCACGCCTGGAACGACACCGCCACCCACACCCCCGCGGCGACCACCGCGGACCTGTTCGCCGCGCAGGTGCGGCGCACTCCCGACGCCGTCGCGCTGCTGGCCGGCGACGAGCGGCTCACCTACCGCGAACTCGCCGGCCGGGCCGCGGCGCTGGCCGGCCGGCTGGCCGCGCTCGGGGTGCGCCCCGAGGTCCCCGTCGGCGTCCTGATGGACCGCTCGGCCGGCCTCGTCGCCACCCAGATCGCCCTCGCCCGCCTCGGCGGCGTGTACGTCCCGCTCGACGGCAGGGCGCCGCGGGAGCGGCTGCGCACGATGCTCGGGGAGGCCGGCGCCGGCCTGCTGCTCACGGACGGGGTGTGGGAGGAGACGGCCGCGGCCCTGCTCCCGGAAGGCCGCGTGCTGCGGCCGGACGCGGACCCGGGCGGCCCCGCCGCCACGGCCCCGGAACCCGCGGCCGCGCCGCGCGTGCACCCGGAGCACGTCCAGTACCTCATGTTCACGTCCGGCTCCACCGGCAACCCCAAGGGCGTGGCGGCCCGGCAGCGGGACGTCGCGGCCCTGGCCGCCGACCGCGCCTTCGCCGCCCACGACCGGGTCCTCGTGCACTCCCCGCACGCCTTCGACGCCTCCACCTACGAGCTGTGGGTGCCGCTGCTGCGCGGCGGCACGGCCGTGCTCGCCCCGCCGGGGGACCTGGAGGCCGCCGCCGTACGGCACGCGATCACCGAGCAGGGGGTGACCTGCCTGTTCCTGACGGTGGGCCTGTTCCGCCTCCTCGCCCAGGAGGACCCCGCCTGCCTGCGCGGCGCGCGGGAGGTGTGGACCGGCGGCGAGGCCGTGCCCGGTTCCGCCGTGCGGCGCGTGCTGGACGCCTGCCCGGACCTCACCGTCGTCGACGTGTACGGGCCGACCGAGACCACCACCTTCGCCACCCGGCGGGCCTTCCGCGCCGGCGACGCGCTGCCCGCGACGCTGCCCATCGGCCGTCCCCTGGACGACACCCGCGTGTACGTCCTGGACGGCGCGCTCCAGCCGCAGCCGCCGGGCGTCCCGGGGGAGCTGTACCTCGCGGGCGCCGGACTGGCCCGCGGCTACACCGGACGCCCCGGCGCGACGGCCGCCCGCTACCTCGCCGACCCGTTCGGCCCGCCCGGCACCCGCATGTACCGCACCGGCGACATCGTGCGCTGGAGCGCCGACGGCGAACTGCACTTCGTGGGACGCGCCGACGACCAGATCAAGATCCGGGGCTTCCGCGTCGAACCCGCCGAGATCGAGGCCCGGCTCACCGCGCACCCGGCGGTCGCCGAGGCCGTGGTGTCGGCGGTGCGGCACGCGGGACGCAAGCGCCTGGTCGCCCACCTGGTGCCCGCCGCCGGCACGACCGTGCCGACGGCGGCCGAACTGCGCGCCCGCCTGTCCGGCGAACTGCCCGACTACATGGTCCCGGCCGCTTTCGTCACCGTGCCGGAACTGCCCCTGACCGCGAACGGCAAGGTCGACCGGCGGCGCCTTCCCGACCCCGGCCCGTCGACGGCGGGCGACACCGCCCACCGCCCACCGCGCACCGACGCCGAACGGACCCTCGCCGGCATCTGGGCGGAACTCCTCGGCGTGGAACGGGTCGGCCTCGACGACGACTTCTTCATGCTGGGCGGCGACTCGATCGTCAGCATCCAGATCGTCTCCCGCGCCCGTGCCGCCGGGCTCGCGCTGACCCCGAGGGACCTGTTCCGGCACCCCACGCTCGCCGCCCTGGCCACCGCCGCGGCCGGCACCGCCCCGGCCGTCGCGGGCACCGGCCCGGTGACCGGCGAGGTCGGGCTCACCCCGATCCAGCACTGGTTCCTCGGCGCCGAACCGCCGCGCCCGGAGTACTTCAACCAGTCCGTGGTCGTCGAGACGGCCGAGGACGTCGACACCGGCGCGCTGAACGCCGCCCTGGCCGCGCTGTGGGCCCACCACGACGCCCTGCGCGCCCGCTTCACCCGTGCCGCGGACGGAACCTGGCGCCAGGAGTACGCCGCCCCCGACGCCGAAACCCCCCGGCTGCTGCGGGCGCACGACCTGAACGGCCTCGACGCGCGGGCCGCCCGGGAGGCCGAGGAGCGCCTCACGCGGGAGGCGCACACCGGCTTCCGGCTGGACACCGGCCCGCTGGTCACCGCCCGGCTGTTCACCCGCGGGGACCGGCCCGCACGCCTGCTGCTGGCCGCCCACCACCTGATCGTCGACGGCGTCTCCTGGCGCATCCTGCTGGAGGACCTGGAGACCGCCTACCGGCAGGCCCGCGACGGCGAGGACGTACGGCTGCCGCGGCGCACCACGTCCGTGCGGGAATGGGTGCGGCGGCTCACCGCACGCACCGGCGAGGAGGACTTCGCCGCGCAGCGCGCCCACTGGGAGACCGTGGCGCGGCACTGCGCCGAACCGCTGCCGGCGGACCTCGACGGCGGCAACACCGCCGCCGACCTGCGCACGGTGACCGTACGGCTCGACCGCTCCCGGACCGAGGACCTCCTGCGCAGGGTCCCCGGCGTCTACCGCACCCGCATCGACGACGTCCTGCTGACCGCCCTCGGCCGCGTGCTGGCGGACTGGACCGGCCGCGCCACCGTCGCCGTGGGACTGGAGGGACACGGCCGCGAGGACCAGATCTTCGACGACCTCGACCTGTCCCGCACGGTCGGCTGGTTCACCAGCCTCTTCCCGGTCGCCCTCGAACTGCCCGACGGGGACTGGGGCACCGCGCTGAAGTCCGTGAAGGAACAACTGCGCGCCGTACCCGGCCGGGGCGTCGGCCACGGTGCCCTGCGCCACCTGGCGGGCGACGGGTGGCTCGCCGCCGCACCACCGCCCGGCATCAGCTTCAACTACCTGGGCCGCTTCGACTGGTCGGCCGACGGCGGCGCGCTGGTCCGGGCCGTTCCCGGCGGCCTGGACGGCGCCGAGGACCCCTCCGCGCCGCGTCCGCACCTGCTGGACGTGGTGGCCCGCGTCGAGGACGACGAACTGGAGATCGCCTGGCACTACAGCGGCGGACGCCACCGCGAGGAGACGATCGCCGCGCTCGCCGGGGGCATGCTGCGGTCGCTGGAGGAGATCGTCGCGCACTGCGCCGCCCCGGACGCCGGCGGCCGCACCCCCTCGGACTTCCCGCTGGCCCGGCTCGACCAGGCCGCCGTGGACCGGGTCGTGGGGGACGGCCGCGCGGTCGAGGACGTGTACCCGCTGACACCGATGCAGGCGGGCATGCTGTTCCACAGCCTCATGGACCCCCGGGCCCGCACCTACGTCAACCAGGTGCAGGTGGTGCTGCACGGCGTCACCGACCCGCACGCGCTCGCCGAGGCGTGGCGGCGCACGGCGGACGCGAACCCGGTCCTGCGCACCCGCCTGGTGTGGCGGGAGACCCCCGAACCCCTCCAGGTGGTGGAGCGGCGGGCCGTCGTGCCCGTCACCCACCACGACTGGACCGGCCGGCCCGCCGAGGAGTGCGCCCGGGACATGGAGGCGCTGCTGGACGCGGACCGGCGGGCCGGCATCGACCTCGGCGCGGCCCCGCTCATGCGGCTCGCACTGATCCGCCTGGCACCGGACCGGGTGCGCATGGTGTGGACGTTCCACCACGTCCTGCTCGACGGCTGGAGCGCCGCCCAGGTGTTCGACGAGGTGTGCGAACGGTACGCGGGCCTGACCACCGGACACCGCCCGCGGGTGCCCGACCGGCCGCCCTTCGCCGGCTACCTGAGGTGGCTGGCGGACCGCGACACCGGCCGCGCGGAACGCCACTGGCGGGAGACCCTCGCCGGGTTCACCGCCCCCACCGCGCTGCCGCGCGACCGGCGCCCCGCCGGGGCCCACCGCACGTCCTCCTCGGGCACGGTCCGGGTGACCCTGGGCAAGGAGGTGTCGGCACGGCTCAAGGACACCGCGCAGCGGGCCGGACTGACCGTCAACACGGTGCTCCAGGGCGCCTGGGGGCTGCTGCTGCACCACTACGGCGGCGGTGACGACGTCGTCTTCGGCACCACCGTCTCCGGCCGCCCCGCCGAACTGCCCGGCGTGACCTCCATGGTGGGCCTGTTCATCAACACCCTGCCCACCCGGCTGCGGATCGACGCCGAACGCCCCCTGCTGGAGTGGCTGCGCGAGCTGCAGGCCGCCCAGTCGGAGTCCCGGCGCCACGACTTCGTCTCCCTCGCCCAGCTGCAGACCTGGAGCGAGGTGCCCGGCGGCACCAGCCTGTTCGACAGCATCGTCGTCTTCGAGAACTACCCGTTCGACGAGGGCGCCCTGGCCCGGCACGGGCTCGCCGTCGAGCAGGAACGCGACCTGGAGCCGACCAACTACCCGCTCAGCGTGGTCGTCGCCCCCGGCGACGACGTGACGGTGTCCCTGGACTACGACCCGGCGGCCTTCGACGCCGCCACCGTCGAGGGCATCGGCGCGAGCCTGCGCACCCTGCTGACGCGGATCGCCGCCGACCCCGGCCGCCGCCCGGCCGACCTGGCGGTGCTCGAACCGTCCGACGGGCGGCGCCTGCTGGACCGGCTCGCGGGACCGGTGACGGGCCCGCCGCGCCGCACCCTGGCGGACGCCTTCGCGGCGCAGGCCGCCCGCACCCCCGACGCCCCGGCCGTGACCGCCGGCGCCGAGCACCTCACCTACCGGCAGCTCGACGAGCGCGCCAACCGGCTGGCCCGCCTCCTGATCGAGGCCGGCGCCGGACCGGAGCGGTTCGTCGCCCTGGCCCTGCCCCGCACCGCCGACCTGATCGTGGCGCTCCTCGCGGTCCTCAAGAGCGGCGCCGCCTACCTCCCGCTCGACCCCGGCCATCCCGCGGAGCGCATCGCGTTCCTCCTCGAGGACGTGCGGCCCGACGCGGTGATCACCCGCGCGGAGACCTCCGCGCGGCTGCCGGACGGCCCCTGCCCGCGGATCGTCCTGGACGACGAGGCCTGCGCCGCGCGGCTGGCCGCCGCGTCCGCCGCGCCCGTCGACGACGGCGAGCGGCGCGGCCGGCTGCTGCCGGACCACCCCGCCTACGTCATCCACACCTCCGGCTCCACCGGCCGGCCCAAGGGCGTCGTCGTCCCCCACGCCTCGGTGGCGGCGCTGGCCGACTGGGCCGCCGCCGAGTTCACCGGCCGCGGCCTCTCCCACGTGGTGGCCTCCACGTCGCTCACCTTCGACGTGTCGGTGTTCGAGATCCTCGCACCGCTGCTGGCGGGCGGCCACGTCGAGGTCGTCCGCGACCTGCTCGCCCTCGCCGAACGGCCCGGACCGTGGCGCGCGGGACTGCTCAGCGCCGTCCCCTCCGCCCTGGGCCGCCTGCTGGCCGAGGACACCGTGCACGTCACGGCCGACACCGTCGTCCTGGCCGGCGAGGCCCTGCCCGCCCGCGCCGTCCGCCAGGTGCGGGAGGCGGTACCCGGCTGCCGGGTCATGAACATCTACGGCCCCACCGAGGCCACCGTCTACGCCACCGCCTTCACCTGCGACCCGGCGGACCCCGACCGGGTCCCGCCCATCGGCCGGCCCGTCGGCGGCGCCCGCGCCTACGTCCTCGACGCCCGCATGCGCCCCGTGCCCGTCGGGGCACCCGGCGAGCTGTACCTCGCCGGGACCGGCGTCGCCCGCGGCTACCTGAACCGGCCCGGCCTGACCGCCTCCCGCTTCCTCGCCGACCCCTTCGGGCCGCCCGGCACCCGCATGTACCGCACCGGCGACCTGGTCCGCTGGACGGGCGACGGCGACCTGCTCTACCTCGGCCGGACCGACGACCAGGTGAAGGTCCGCGGCTTCCGCATCGAACTCGGCGAGGTGGAGGCCGCGCTGGCCCGGCACCCGCGGGTGGCCGCGGCCGCCGCCCGGGTCGTGGAGCACGACGGCCACAAGCGCCTCGTGGGCTACGCCGTGCCGCGCGGCACCGACGCCCCGGCACCGGCCGACCTGCGCGCCTTCCTCGCCCGGACGCTGCCCGACCACCTGGTCCCGGCCGTCGTGGTGGAGCTGGAGCACCTGCCGCTGGGCGCCACCGGCAAGCTGGACCGGCGGGCCCTGCCCGAACCGGTGTGGTCCGAGGCCACCACCGCGGGGAGCACCCGGCCGCCGCGCACCGCCACCGAGCGGACGCTCGCCGCGATCTGGTCCGAGGTGCTGGGCGTGCCCGACGTGGGCGCGACGGACAACTACTTCGCGCTCGGCGGCGACTCCATCCTCGGCATCCGGATCGTCTCCGCCGCCCGCCGCGCCGGGCTCGCGCTGACGCCCCGGCACCTCTTCCAGCACCAGACGGTCGCCGAACTGGCCACGGCGGCCGAGGAGTTCCCGGCGGCACCGACGGCCGCCGCCGAACAGGGACCGGTCGTCGGCGACGTCCCCCTCACACCCGTGCAGCACTGGCTGTTCGACACCCTCACCGGCGACCCGGCCCGCTTCACCCAGGCGGTCTCCTTCCAGCTGGCCGCCGACACCGACGAGGCGCTGCTGCGCGCCGCCCTCGCGGCGGTGCTGGAGCAGCACGACGCGCTGCGCATGCGCTACGCACCGGCCGGCGACGGACGGTGGCGCCAGTACGGCACCCCGCCCGGTGCCGCGCCGCACCTCGAGGTGCACGACGCGCCCGTGGAGCCGGCCGCCGCGGCCGTCCGGCTGTGCGCCGGATTCGACCTGGAGCGGGGACCGCTGCTCAAGGCCGCCCTGTGCCGCCCGGACGGCCACCGGCCGCCCGTCCTGCTGCTGGCCGCCCACCACCTGGTCGTCGACGCGGTGTCCTGGCGGGTGGTCCTGGAGGACCTCGACACCGCCTACCGGGCCCTGCGCACCGGCGGTGCCCCCGACCTGGGCCCGAAGACCACCTCCTTCCGGGAATGGGCCGGGCGCCTGGCCGCGCACACCGCGGCGGGCGGCTTCGACGACGAGATCGCCCACTGGAGCGCCCTGCGCCCCACCGCCCTGCCGGTGGACCTCACCGGCGGCAACACCGCCGCCGACGAGGAGACCGTGACGGTGGCCCTGGACGCCGAGGACACCCGCCGGCTCCTCCAGGACGTGCCGGACGCCTACCGCACCCGCGTCAACGACGTCCTGCTGTGCGCCCTCGGCCGGGTCCTGGCCCGCTGGACGGGACAGGACCGGGTGGTGGTCGCGCTGGAGGGCCACGGCCGCGAGGACCTCTTCGACGACGCCGACCCCGCCCGCACCGTCGGCTGGTTCACCACGATGTTCCCCGTGGCCCTCGACGTGCCCCGCGACGTCGCCCCCGGAACCGCGCTGAAGACGGTCAAGGAGAACCTCCGGGCCGTGCCGCGCGGGGGAGTGGGCTACGGCGCGCTGCGCCACCTGCACCCCACGGCGGGACGCGAGCTGCCGGAACTGCCGCAGGTCGGCTTCAACTACCTGGGCCGGCAGGACTGGGACGCGGCCGGAGGCGGTCTGCTGCGCGCGCCCCACGGCGGGCTGACCGGCGGCATGGACCGCTCGGCGGACCGGCCGCACCTCATCGACGTCCTCGGCCGGGTCACCGACAAGCGGCTGGAGTTCACCTGGTCGTACTCGCGCAACGCGCACCGGCACGACACCGTCGCCCGGCTGGCGGCCGAGACGGCCGGGGAACTGCGGGAGATCGTCCGGCACTGCGCCGAGCCCGGCGCGGGCGGCCGCACCCCGTCGGACTTCCCGCTGGCCGCGCTGGACCAGGCGGCCGTCGACCGGCTCGTCGGCGACGGGCGCGACGTGACGGACGTCTACCCCCTCACGCCCACGCAGACCGGCATGGTCGTGCACGGCATGGACGAGCCCGGTGAGGGCCTCTACACCGAGCAGATCACGTTCGTGGCGGACGGCGTGCGCGATCCCCGGCTCCTGGCCGCCGCCTGGCAGCACGTCGTCGACCGGACCCCCGTGCTGCGCACCGCCGTGGCCCTGCGCGGGACGCCGGTCCCGCTGCAGACCGTGCACCGCCACGCCGCCCTGCCCGTCACCACGCTCGACTGGAGCACACTGGAACCGGCGGAGCGGGAGGCCCGGCTGCGGCGGCTGCTCGACGAGGACCGCGCCCGCGGCATCGCCCTGGACCGGCCCCCGCTGCTGCGCGTCACCCTGATCCGGCTCGGCCCGGACGAGGTGCGCGTCGTGTGGACCTTCCACCACGTCCTGCTGGACGGGTGGAGCGTCTTCCACGTACTGGGCGACGTGATGGCCGCGCACGCCGCGCTCGCCGCCGGCACCGAGCCGTCCCTGCCGCGGCGGCGGCCCTTCGCGGACTACGTCACCTGGCTCACGGGCCGCGACACCGCCGCCGCCGAGGAACACTGGAGGACGGCCCTCGCCCACCACACCGCACCCACCCCGCTGCCGTACGACCGCAGGCCCGCGCCCGGCGCCCCCGCCCGCTCGGGCACCTGGCTGTCCCGGCGGCTCGGCGCGGACGGCACGGCCCGGCTGACGGAGTTCGCCCGCCGGCACCGCCTCACCCTCAACACACTGGTGCAGGGCGCGTGGGCACTGCTGCTGGCGCGCGCCGGCGGTGAGCGGGAGGTGTGCTTCGGCACCACGGTCTCCGGGCGGCCCGCCGACCTGCCCGGCGCCGACACCATCACCGGCCTGTTCATCACCACCCTGCCCGCCCGGGTCGCCGTGGACGAGGACGCGCACTGCGCCGCGTGGCTGCGCGAGCTGCAGGCCGCGCGGGCGGAGGACCGGCGCTTCGACCACGTCCCGCTGTCCGAGCTGCACCGCTGGAGCCCACTGCCCTCCGGGACATCCCTGTTCGACAGCCTGCTGGTCTTCGAGAACTACCCGGTCGACGACGCCACCGCCGGCGCCCACGGTGTCCGCATCCGGGACCTCGACGCCCGCGAGGCGACCAACTACCCGCTCACCGTGGTGATCTCACCCGGCAACGAACTGGGCGTCGAACTCGGTTACGACCCCCGCTACTTCGAGGAGTCCACCGCCCACGCCCTGGCCGCCCGGCTGGTGCACACCCTGTCCGCCCTCGCCGCGGCCGGCGACGAGGTCCCGTTGCACGCCCTCGACGTGCTGCCGCCCGCCGAACGGCACCGGCTGCTGCACGGCCCCGCACGCCCGCAGCTGCCCCCGGCGCCCCCGGCGACGCTGCCCGCGCTGATCGGGGCCGCGGCCGACCGGTGGCCCGAGCGGACGGCGCTCGACGCGGGGGAGCGGACGCTGACCTTCGCCGAGGCCGAGGCACGTGCCGACCGGCTCGCGCACCGGCTCATCGCGCGCGGGGCGGGACCCGGCGACGTCGTCGCCCTCGTCCTGCCCCGGTCGGCGGACATGGTCCTGGCCCAGCTCGCCGTCGCCAAGGCGGGCGCCGCCTTCCTCCCGGTGGACCCCGGCTACCCGGCCGAACGGGTCGCGCTGATGCTGCGCGACGCGGACCCCGCCGTCACCCTCACCGCCGAGGAGGTCGCCGCCCTGCTCACCGCCCCGCCCGACGGCACGCCCGGTCACCGACCCACCGACGCCGACCGCGTCCGCCCACTCCACCTCGACGACCCGGCGTACGTCATCTACACCTCCGGCTCCACCGGCACCCCCAAGGGCGTCGTCGTCACCCACCGCGGACTGGCCGGTTTCACCGCCGCCGAGGCCGCGCACTACCGGGTCCGCGCCGGGGACCGCGTCCTGGCCTTCGCCACGCCCAGCTTCGACGCCTCCGTACTGGAACTGTGCATGTCCCTGCCGAACGGCGCGGCCCTCGTCGTACCGCCGCCCGGCCCGCTGCTCGGCGCGGAACTGGCCGGCTTCCTGCGCACCGCGCGCATCACGCACACCCTGCTGCCGCCCGCCGCGCTCGCCACCCTCCCGCCGGACACCCCCGGCACCCTGCCGGACCTGCACACCCTGATCGTCGGCGCGGACGCCTGCCGGGCCGAACTGGTCACCCGCTGGGCGCCGCACCACCGCATGGTCAACTCCTACGGGCCCACCGAGGCGACCGTCGTCGCCACCTGGTCCGACCCGCTGGAACCGGACGGCTCCGCACCGCCCATCGGCCGCGCGCTGCCCGCCACCGGCGCCTACGTCCTCGACGCGCGCCTGCGCCCCGTCCCCGACGGCGTGCCCGGCGAACTGTGGCTCGCCGGACCGGCTCTGGCCCGCGGCTACCTGGGCCGCCCCGGCCTGACGGCGGCCCGCTTCACCGCCGACCCGTTCGGCCCGCCCGGCACCCGCATGTACCGCACCGGAGACCTGGTCCGCCGCGACGCCCGCGGCGAACTGCACCACCTCGGGCGCACCGACCACCAGCTCAAGCTGCGCGGGCACCGCATCGAGGCCGGCGAGGTGGAGGCGACCCTGGTCCGCCACCCGGCGGTGCTGGACGCCGTGGTGAGCGTGCGGGAGGACGAACCGGGGCTGCCGCGCCTGGTCGCCCACCTGCTCGTCGCGCCCGGCGCCGAGCCGCCCGCCGGCGCGGACCTGCGGGCCTTCGCCGCCCGCACCCTGCCCGGCCCCATGGTGCCCTCGGCGTTCGTGGCGCTGGACCGGTTCCCGCTCACGGAGAACGGCAAGACCGACCGGGCCGCGCTGCCCGCGCCCGGCCCGGACACGCGGGAGCGGGACACCGGGCACGTACCGCCCCGCACGCCCACCGAGGAGGCCGTCGCCGCCCTGTGGGAGGAGGCCCTCCAGGCCACCGTGGGCGCGGAGGACGACTTCTTCGCCCTGGGCGGCGACTCCCTGCGCGCCCTGCTCATCGCCTCCCGCGCCAACGACACCTTCGGCGTGACCCTCACGCCCCGCGACGTCCTGGTCCACCGCACCGTCGCCGCCCTGGCGGAACTGGTGGAGGAACAGGTGCTGAGCGAACTCGAGGACGCCGCACGCGGCGACAGCGACCACGACGAACGGTGAGGACCGGAACCCCATGACGTCTTCGAAGCGAAACCGCGCCGAGGCCCTGCCGCAGGACCTCCGGGAAGCACTCCGCCGCCGGCTCGCCGGACGGGCCGCCGACGCCCCCGGCACCGGGGCCCGGCAGGCCATCGGGCACGCGGACCGCACCCGCCCGCTGCCGCTGTCCTCCGCCCAGCGGCGCCTGTGGTTCCTGGACCGGCTGCGCCCCGGCGACCCGCGCTACAACAGCGCGGTCGCGCTGCGCCTCACCGGCACCCTCGACCGCACGGCCCTGTCCGGCGCGCTGGAGCACGTGGTGGGACGCCACGAGGCGCTGCGCACCGTGTTCGACGAGACCGACGGCAGCCCCACGCAGACCGTGCGGCCGGCCGGCCCGGTCCCGCTGCCGGTCCGGGACGTCCCGGACCCCGGGGACGGGGACGCCCTGGACGCGGCCCTGGCGGCCGAGTACGAGCGCCCCTTCGACCTGCGCACCGGACCGCTGCTGCGCGCCCTGCTGCTGCGCGAGACGGACGACGCGCACGTCCTGATGCTGACGGCCCATCACATCGTCACCGACGGCTGGTC
>NZ_LIRG01000368.1 GCF_001419695.1 Streptomyces prasinopilosus | reverse complement strand
CTCCGGCTCCCCGCCGAACCCGCCGGTCCCGTCCCGGACCTCCCGGAAGCGAAGTGAACCGCCCGCAGTGCTGAACGATCTCGACGAACGCATCGTGCACGCCCTCGCCGAGGACGCCCGCCGCTCCTACGCGGACATCGGCAAGCTCGTCGGCCTGTCCGCGCCCGCCGTCAAGCGGCGCGTGGACCGGCTGCGCGCCACCGGCGCCATCACCGGCTTCACCGTACGGGTGGACCCCGCCGCCCTCGGCTGGGAGACCGAGGGCTTCGTCGAGATCTACTGCCGCGGCAACACCTCCCCGGAGACCATCCGGCGGGGCCTGGAGCGCTACCAGGAGGTCGTGTCCGCCTCCACCGTCACCGGGGAGGCCGACGCGGTCGCCCAGGTCTTCGCCGCCGACATGCGGCACTTCGAGCGGGTCCTGGAACGGATCGCGGGGGAGCCCTTCGTCGAGCGGACCAAGTCCGTGCTGGTGCTGTCACCGCTGCTGCGGCGCTTCTCGTCGGGACCGCCCGCCTGACGGACCCCGGGGCCCTATCCTCGATGCCATGACCTGGCGACATTGATCCACCGGCAACGCCTCCCGAGGGCCGCCCCGGATGCCGTACGTCCTCCACGTCCGGTGTCCGAACCGCCCCCACGGGAAGGCCTCATGACCTCCACGCCCCCGCGTGCGCCCGACCCCCGCGTCCGACGGCTGACGACCACGCTGTACGGCTACGCGTTCCTCGAAGACTTCGTGCTGCTCTACCCGGTGTACGCGCTGCTGTTCAGCGACACCGGCCTCACCGTCTGGCAGATCTCCTCGCTGTTCGCCCTCTGGTCGGTCACCGGCGTCCTGCTGGAGGTGCCCTCCGGCGTCTGGGCCGACGCCGTCTCCCGCCGCCTGCTCCTGCGGCTCGGCCCGCTGCTCACCGCCGCCGGCTTCGCCCTGTGGATCCTGGTGCCCTCGTACGGCGCCTTCGCGGCGGGCTTCGTCCTGTGGGGCGCCGGCGGAGCACTCGCCTCCGGGGCGCTGGAGGCCCTGGTCCACGATGAACTGGAACGGCTCGACGCGGCCGGCCGCTACGCCCGGATCATGGGCCGGGCCCGCGCGGCCGGCCTGGCGGCCGTGATGGCGGCCATGGCACTCGCGGGCCCGGTGCTCGACCGGGGAGGCCACACCGCCGTCGGCGCGGCCAGTGTGCTGGCCTGCCTGCTGACCGCGGCCACCGCCCTCCGGTTCCCGGAACACCGGTCCCCGGCGGCGGGCCCCCGCCGCTGGACCGCCCCCCTGCGCACCGGACTCGCCGAGGCACGCGCCGACCGGTCGGTGCGCGGCGCGCTGCTGCTCGTACCGGCCGTGGGAGCGGTGTGGGGCGCCCTCGACGAGTACACGCCGCTGCTGGTGCGGGACACCGGCGTCGCGGACGGGACCGTCCCCCACCTCCTGCTGCTGATCTGGGCCGGGGCCACCGCCGGAAGCCTGCTCGCCGGCGAGGGCGAACGCCTCGGCACGAACGGCCTCGCGGCCCTGCTCGCCGGAGCCGGACTCGCCCTCGCCGCCGGCACGCTCACCGGCACACCGGCCGGCCTGGTCCTGGTCGCCCTCGCCTTCGGCGGCTTCCAGGCGGCGACCGTGCTGGCCGACGCACGGCTCCAGCGGCGCATCGGGGACACCGGGCGGGCCACCCTGACCTCGCTCGCGGGCCTGGGCACCGAACTGGCCACGGTCGTGGTGTTCGGCGGCTACGCCCTGATCGCCTCGCACAGCCCGCACGGCACGGCCTTCGCCGTGTTCGCGGTGCCGTATCTGGTGACGGCGGCGCTGGTGGCGGGAGCACCCAGGGTGCCGCGGGCCGGAGCCCGGGAAGGGGCCGCGGGACGCCGGGCGGCGGAGGACACCACGTGAGGCGCCCCCGCCACGCGTGGGTAGGGAGGCGGGGGCGAGCCCCGTGACGCCGGTCCCGGCCGGAGTGAGCGGGGGGACCGGTGGCGGACGGGTGGACCGGTGGAGCACGGGGGACGGCAGCCGCCGAGGCCGCCGCCGGCATCCCGTCCGCCGCCCCCGGGAGCCCGTCCGCGCTCCGCCGCAGGCAAGGAGCGCCGGGGCGACGGCCCTCACGCCCCGGTCCGTCCGTCCCACCGGCTCCGGCGGGACGGCACCACGACGCCGTCCCGCCGGAGCCGGTGGAACGGCCCGGGTGCAACGAATCGCCGTCGGGGCCGCCGAGGACGCAACGTTCCGCTCGTCGGCGCGCAACGGCTCCCGCTTGTCCGGCCGAGCCGGCCGACCGTACCGTCTAGGCGATCCCTCCCGGCGGCCCTCCGCCCGCCTCCCCCCCCTCCCGCGTACCGACGAGGAACACGCATGCGCACCGCCCTGCTCCAGAGCTCCGGACGGCCCGGCTCCGTCAGCGAGAACCTCGAGGTCCTCGACGAGGCCGCCGGGCGCGCCGCCGCGGCCGGCGCCCGGCTGCTCGTCACCTCGGAGCTGTTCCTGACCGGGTACGCGATCGGTGACGGCATCGCGGCGCTCGCCGCGCCCGCCGACGGCGACGCGGCCGGCGCGGTCGCCCGGACCGCCACCCGGCACGGGCTCGCCGTCGCCTACAGCTACCCGGAACGGGCGGGCGACACGGTGTACAACTCCACCCAGCTCGTCGCCGCGGACGGCACCCGCCTCGCGAACTACCGCAAGACCCACCTCTTCGGCCCCTTCGAGCGGGAGCACTTCGTCCCGGGCGACCAGCAGATCGTCCAGGCCGAGCTGCACGGCCTCACCGTCGGCCTGCTGACCTGCTACGACATCGAGTTCCCGGAGAACGCGCGCGCCCACGCCCTGGCCGGCACCGACCTCCTGCTGGTGCCCACCGCGCTGATGCACCCGTTCCAGTTCGTCGCCGAGTCCCTCGTACCGGTCCGGGCGTTCGAGAACCAGATGTACATCGCGTACGTCAACCGGGCCGGCCACGAGGGCGAGTGGGAGTTCGCGGGGCTCTCCACCCTCGCCGGACCCGACGGGACCGCCCGGACCCGGGCGGGACGCGGCGAGGAACTGGTCCTCGCCGACGCGGACCCCGCGCTCCTCGCCGCCTCCCGCGAGCACAACCCGTACCTGCGGCACCGCCGCCCCGCCCTGTACGGGCCCCTCGGCTGAGCCCCTGCCTCCCCGCCTCCCCCCCCCTCCGACATCTTCCGCGCAAGGAGTCCGCACCCCATGACGTCCACGGTGCCCAACGCCGTCGAGCACGCCGACGAGCAGCAGCCGCCGATCACCATGTTCGGCCCGGACTTCCCGTACGCGTACGACGACTTCCTCGCCCACCCCGCGGGCCTCGGCCAGATCCCCGCGACGGAACACGGCACCGAGGTCGCGGTGATCGGCGGCGGCCTGTCCGGCGTCATCACCGCCTACGAGCTGATGAAGATGGGCCTCAAGCCCGTCGTGTACGAGGCCGACCGGATCGGCGGCCGGCTGCGCACCGTCGGATTCGAGGGCTGCGACCCCGCGCTCACCGCCGAGATGGGCGCGATGCGCTTCCCGCCGTCCTCCACGGCCCTCCAGCACTACATCGACCTGGTGGGCCTCGAGACCCGCCCGTTCCCCAACCCCCTCGCCGCGTCGACGCCGTCGACCGTCGTCGACCTCAAGGGCGAGTCCCACTACGCCGAGACCCCCGACGACCTCCCGCAGGTCTACCGGGACGTGGCCGACGCCTGGGCCCGGTGCCTGGAGGAGGGCGCCGACTTCTCCGACATGAACCGCGCCCTGCGCGAGCGCGACGTCCCGCGCATCCGCGAGATCTGGTCCCGGCTCGTCGAGAAGCTCGACAACCAGACCTTCTACGGCTTCCTCTGCGACTCCGACGCCTTCAGGTCCTTCCGGTACCGCGAGATCTTCGGCCAGGTCGGCTTCGGCACCGGTGGCTGGGACACCGACTTCCCCAACTCCATCCTGGAGATCCTGCGCGTCGTCTACACCGAGGCCGACGACCACCACCGGGGCATCGTCGGCGGCTCGCAGCAGCTGCCGCTGCGCCTGTGGGAGCGCGCGCCGGAGAAGCTCGTCCACTGGCCCTACGGCACCTCGCTGAAGACCCTGCACGTGGACGGCGAACCGCGCCCGGCGGTGACGCGGCTGCGCCGCACCGCGGGCCACCGCGTCACGGTGACGGACGCGAACGGGGACGTCCGCACCTACCGCGCGGCCGTCTTCACCGCCCAGTCCTGGATGCTGCTGTCCAAGATCGCCTGCGACGACGCGCTCTTCCCGATCGACCACTGGACCGCCATCGAGCGCACCCACTACATGGAGTCCAGCAAGCTCTTCGTGCCCGTCGACCGGCCCTTCTGGCTCGACAAGGACGAGGAGACGGGGCGTGACGTCATGTCGATGACGCTGACCGACCGCATGACCCGGGGCACCTACCTGCTGGACGACGGCCCGGACCGGCCCGCCGTGATCTGCCTGTCCTACACCTGGTGCGACGACAGCCTGAAGTGGCTGCCGCTGTCCCCGAACGAGCGGATGGAGGTCATGCTGAAGTCGCTGGGCGAGATCTACCCGAAGGTCGACATCAGGAAGCACATCATCGGCAACCCGGTCACCGTCTCCTGGGAGAACGAGCCCTACTTCATGGGCGCCTTCAAGGCCAACCTGCCCGGCCACTACCGCTACCAGCGGCGCCTGTTCACGCACTTCATGCAGGACCGGCTGCCGGAGGACAAGCGGGGCGTCTTCCTCGCCGGCGACGACATCTCCTGGACGGCCGGCTGGGCGGAGGGCGCCGTCCAGACCGCGCTCAACGCCGTCTGGGGCGTCATGCACCACTTCGGCGGCGCGACCGACGCCTCCAACCCCGGCCCCGGTGACGTGTACGACGAGATCGCGCCGGTGGAACTCCCCGACGACTGATCCGAGCCCACCGCGGGTCCCGGGTCCCGGGCCAGACGATCTCGGGTCCGG
>NZ_LIRG01000367.1 GCF_001419695.1 Streptomyces prasinopilosus | reverse complement strand
TTCTCGATGAAGGCCAGCGAATCCTGTGGGCTGAGAGCCTGGGCGCGGAGGACCCCATAGCGGATGTCGAGGACCGTTGTGTCCTTGGGATCAGTCATCACCCTGCTGCTGAGGGGCGCTTCGCTGAACGCGACTGTGGCTCCGTCTCTGAGTTTGAGCAGTCGGAACGAACCATCGGTTCCGGAGTTCTCCTCGCGGTCGAGAGGTAGAATTTGGAGGTCCACATTGCGCCACTGGGCCACCTGCAACAGCCGTTCGAGCTGCTGCCGCAACACCATCCTGCCCCCGATCGGCCTGCGAAGCGTCGACTCGCACTGGACAAAGCTGAAGACGCGCCGTCCGGTCATGAGATCAAGGATCTCCTGGCGTGCCAAGCGCGCCTCGACCTGCTGGTCCACCTCGGCCTCGGTGAACCCCGGCCGACGCGCGTTGAAAATCCCCCACGCATACTCCTTGATCTGCAACAGCCCATGGATGACCGAGTTGTTGTAAGCGCACAGCTCGACGGCTTCCGCCTCCAGGTTCTTCAAGTCCCGGACCTTCTTCGGGTACCGGACCTCCGCCACGTCCTTCTTCATCGCGGAGATCTTGCCGCCCGCGCCCAGGACCTCGTCCGCCGCGTCCAAGTACTCCGGCCGGGGAATCCGCCGCCCCCGCTCCACGCAGGAGACCGTCTCCTCCCCGTACTTGATCGCCGCCCCGAACTCCGCCTGGGTGAGGCCGGCCGCCTCCCGCCACAGCTTCAACTGCCGGGTGACCGTGCGCATCACCGCCCCGGCCTCTTCGTCGTCCGGTCCCGCTTCCCACCCGTTCATACCCGCCGCCCTCCTGTCGCGCGTCCTTCCCCGGACCAACTCCGGCCGCCCGTGTCCGGTCACCCCGGGCAGCCCGGACGGAAATCGGACAGTCGCGTACAACTGCCGGCCGTACACCTCGCCCTTCTTCACTCAGAATGCATGCGTGAGCACACTGAGTGATGTGGATCAGGGAAACTCCGCACCACAGAGAAGGGACACCCCATGACGACGCTCACCCCCGAGGCCCCCTGGGCGCTGCGCCTGGTCACCGACCGGCTGCCGGTCGGGCCGCCGCCGTACGCGACGGTGACGCTCGACCCCGTCACGCAGACCGCCCGTTACACCGATGCCGCCGGGTGGCCGGTGGAGATGGGTAAGCACGGCACGTCGAGGACGACGAGCACCGCGTCGGTGTCCGGGGGCGGGGACGGCAAAGGCCCGCAGTCCCAGACGCAGGACGACAGCACCACCGACTACGAGTCGGACTGACCGATGACCTCCACCGTCCTGGTCGTCACCGCGCTGGAGGACGTCACCGCGGACCGGGTCGTCGCCGCGTTGAACGAGCGCGGGGTGCCCGTCGTCCGCGTCGATCCCGCCGACATCGGGCCCGCCCTGACGTTCGGCTTCCGTATCGACGCAGGCCGTCCGGCGTGGCGCGGGCGACTGCGTACGGCGAGCCGGGAGGTGGAGGCGAGGGAGGTGGCGGCGGTGTACTACCGTCGCCCCACTCCGTACGGCGCCCGGTTCACGCATCTGCCCCGGCAGCAAGGGGACTTCGCCACCGCCGAGGCGAGGCACGGGCTCGGCGGCGTCCTGAACGACCTACCCGGCGCCCGGTACGTCAACCACCCGGCCGCGGTGAGCCGTGCGGAGTACAAGCCCGCCCAGCTCCGGAGGTTCGCCCGGCTCGGGCTGAGGATTCCTCCGACCCTGATCACCAACGACGTGAAGACCGCGCGGGAGTTCGCCGTCTCGCACGGGCCCGTCGTCTGCAAGACGTTCCGGGGCCTGCCCGTCGGTGACGACGGGCGCGCCGGGGCGATCTGGGCCCAGCGGGTCGACCCGGAGACCTTCGACGACACGCTCACCGTGACCGCCCACCTGTTCCAGGCCGAGATCCCCAAGACCGGAGACGTACGCGTCACCGTGGTCGGCCGTCGTGTCTTCGCCCAGCGGGTCGCCGCACCCGACGGCGCACTGGACTGGCGCCGGGGCGACTGGGACGCCCTGCTCCACGCCCCGATCACCGTGCCGCCGCCCGTCCAGGCGGCACTGCACGCCTACCTGGCCTCGTTCGGTCTGGTCTTCGGCTGCTTCGACTTCGCGCTCACCGGTGACGGGGACGACCCGGAACACTGGACGGCGATCGAGTGCAACCCGAACGGACAGTGGGGCTGGCTACCCGACGCCGAGGACATCACCGAGGCGTTCGCCGACCTCCTCACCCTGGAAAGGAAGGGACGTTCATGACGCTGCCCGTCGACCTCGAAACCGATGCCGTCCGGCTGCGCGCGGCCATGACGGAGGACCTCGCCGCGCGCGGGTTCCTCGACGAGCCGGCCTGGCGGGCGGCGGTGGAAGCGGTACCTCGGCACCGGTTCGTGCCCGGCTTCTACCTACCCACCAACGACGGGGGCGACGGGCAGGGGCTGACCGGGTGGCAGCCGGTCACCGCCGTGCTCGACCGCGGGCGCTGGCTGGAGGCCGCGTACTCCGACGCCACGCTCATCACCCAGTTCGACGGTGACGAACCCGACTGGGAGGACCCTGCCGAACGGTACGGAGGGGCCCCGACCTCGTCCTCCACCCTGCCGTCGCTCGTGCTGCGGATGTGGGTCGACGCCGATGTGCGGGAGGGGCACACGGTGCTGGAGATCGGCACGGGGACGGGCTACTCGACCGCGCTCGCCTGCGAACGCCTCGGGTCGGCCGGCGTCACCAGCATCGAGGTGGACGGGCGTCGGCTGGAGCGGGCCGCGAGCGCGCTGCACGGCTGCGGTTACACGCCGACCCTCGCGGTCGCGGACGGGCTGTACGGGTACTGGCCCGAGGCCCCGTTCGACCGGGTCGTCGCCGCCTGCTCCTTCCGGGCCGTGCCCCCGGCCCTGGTCGCCCAGGTCCGGCCGGGCGGGAAGATCCTGCTGACGCTCTCGGGCTGGCTCTACGGGTACGCCCGCGTGCTGCTCACGGTCACGGGGGACGGCACCGCCGAGGGCCGTCTGCTGGGCGGCACGGTCTCCTTCATGTCGGCCCGTGCGCACGCGGCGCCGGCCTTCGGCAACCCCGCCCACTGGGCGGCCGGGCTGACGGGAAGGCCGCGGGTCGCCCGGCACGGTCCCGAGCGGATCACCGCCGCGACCGAGGAGGTCTTCCACCTGCGTTTCCTCGTACAGAGCGCGGTGCCCGACGCGCAA
>NZ_LIRG01000366.1 GCF_001419695.1 Streptomyces prasinopilosus | reverse complement strand
CCTTCAAGGCCGGCTTCGACACCCCGTCGGCGTGCTTGAGCCGCTGCGCGGTGCCCTCGGCGAGCCGGGCGGCGTCGGCGGCGTCGGCGAACCGGGCGGCGTCGCGCTCCAGTTGGGCGGCGCGTGCGGCCACGCTGTCCGCGGTGCCCCGCGCCGTGGCCAACTCCTCCTCCAGCGCTGCCTGTTCCCGGTCGAGGCGGTCGCGGACGCCGGCCCGTGCGGCGGTCCGGACCGCCGCCTCGCGCTGCGCGGTCAGCCGCCGCTCGTGCTCGTGCTCCGCCTGCCTCAGCCGCTCCTGTGCGGGGTGCAGCGCGGAGGCCGCGTCCCGGGCCCGCGCGTACTGCTCCTCCAGTTCCTCCACCTCGTGGGCGAGCCGGTCGGCCGGGGTGTCCCCCGCCTCCGCCCGGGCGGCCGCCAGCGCCTCGCGGACGGTGCCGAGGTGCCGTTCGTGCTCGGCGCGGCGTTCCTCGGCATCCTGGTGGGCGGTGAGGGCGCGTTCCTCCGCCGCGCGGTCGACGTGGCCGGCGTCCTTGCGGGCGGGGGCGGGGTGTTCGACGGCACCGCAGACCGTGCAGGGCGTGCCGTCGGCGAGGTTCGCGGCGAGTTCGGCGGCGATGCCGGCCAGCCGCTGTTCCTTGAGGTCGAGCCAGTGCTGCTTGGCCGCGAGTGCCCGCTCCCGGGCCGTGCGGGCCTGTTCGGCGGCGCGGTCGGTGTCACCGGCCAGTCGGTCCCGCAGCCGTGCGGCGTTCAGCCGCTTGTGCGCGGGGTCGCGCCGCACCGCGAGTTCACCGGCCCTGGTCGCGGCCTCCTGCGCGGACTCGATGCGGGCCCGCAGTCCGCTCCGGGTCTCCTCCCAGTCGGTGAGCCAGGTGTCCGACTCGTCCAGCACGTCGTCGTCGGCGCGCTCCTGGCGGTCCAGGTCGGCCCGTTCGTCGAGGAGTTCGGCGAGCCGCCGCTCGGCGCGGCGGGCCGACTCGAGGCCGCCCAGTTCCTCGGCGGCCCGGCGCGCGGCGGCCGTGAGCCCGTCCGCGCCCGCCTCCCTGTGCTCCTCGGGGAGCGAGGCGCGCGTGCGTGCCTCGGCGTCGGCCGCCTCCCGGTGTTCGGCGTCGGCGGACTCCCGCAGTTCCAGTGCGGGGGCGACCGCCTCGGCCCGGCGGGAGCGGTCCAGGAGCGTCCGCGCCTCCTGCCGGGCGCCGGCTTCCTCTGCCAGCCGCGCCGCGCGCTCCCGTGCCTCGGCGAACCGCCTTTGCAGCCGGTCCCGTTCGCGGACCTCCTCCAGCGACCGGTCGGCGGCGGCCTGCTCGGATTCGGCGGCGGCGAGACGGCAGCGGGCGGCGGTGAGCTGTTCGCGGGCGGTGCTGCGAGCGACGGCGGCCGCGGTCAGCACGCTCTCGGCCAGTCCCGGTTCGCCCGGCGCCAGGTCGTCCAGCAGCATCGCCCCGCCCGCGGCCTGCTGCATCCGGTGCGCGTCGGCGAGCAGGTCCGCGTCGCCGTCCCGGACCCGGGACTCGGCGGCGCGGCGGCGCTCCGCGAGGTGCTTCTCCACGTCGGCGAAGCGGCGGGTGTCGAAGAGCCGGCCGAGCAGTTTGCCGCGCGCCTCGGCGTCGGCGCGCAGGAACCGCGCGAAGTCGCCCTGGGGCAGGAGGACGACCTGGCAGAACTGCTCCCGGCTCATGCCGAGGAGCTGGGTGATCTCCTCGCCGATCTCCTGGTGGGAGCGGCTGAGGTCCTTCCACGAGCGGGCCGCCGGGTCGTACTCGCGCAGCCGGGTCTGCGCCTTGTCGAGGGTGGTGCCGGTGCCGCGCTTCTTCGGGCGCTGCCAGGGCGGTTGCCGGGTTATCTCGAGCCGGCGGCCGGCGACGGTCAGGTCGAGGGTGACCTCGGTGCGGACGGCGGGGGCGGCGTGGTCGCTGCGCAGCGTCATGCCCTGCCCGTTCTGCCGGGCGCCGGGGACGGATCCGTACAGGGCGTAGCAGACGGCGTCGAGGATCGAGGTCTTGCCGGCGCCCGTGGGGCCGTGCAGCAGGAACAGGCCCGCGGCGGACAGTGCGTCGAAGTCGACGGAGAGCGGGCCGCCGAACGGGCCGAAGGCGGCGAGGTCGAGCCGGTGCAGTCTCATCGCGCCACCTCGTGCGCGGTTTGGTCGGCGCGGACCGCGTCGATGGCGTCCCGCAGGACGGCGCGCTCCCGCTCGTCGGGGCCGGCGCCGCGCACGTGGGCCACGAAGTCCTCCGCGATCTGCTGGTCGTCACGGCCGGCGAGGCGGTGGGCGTAGGACACCGCGGGGTCGCCGGGCACGCGTTCGGGGGCGAAGACGAGGCTGAGGGTGTGCGGGAAGCGTTCGGTGAGCCGGGCCATGGGGTCGGCCGGGCGGACCGGGTCGGTGAGGGTGGCCTCGACCCACGCCTCGCGGTGCGGTTCGAGCCCGGGGTCGGCGAGCAGTTCCTCCAGGGGGCCGCGGATCCGGGCGAGGGCGCGCGGCACCGGGCAGTCGATCCGCTCGGCGGTGACGCCGCCGCCGGCGTCCAGGTCGACGAGCCACATGCTCTTGCGGTGGTCCGCCTCGGAGAAGGAGTACGGGAGGGGGGAGCCGGAGTAGCGCACGCGCTCGGTGAGGGTCTGGCAGCCGTGCAGGTGTCCGAGTGCCACGTAGTCGACGCCGTCGAACACTCCGGCGGGTACGGCGGCGACCCCGCCGACGGTGATGTCCCGCTCACTGTCGCTCGGTGTGCCGCCGGTGACGAAGGCGTGGGCGAGGACGACCGAGCGGGTGCCGCGCGGGCGGGCGGCGAGGTCGGCGCGGACCCGGTCCATGGCGGCGGCGAGCACCGCCTCGTGGCCGGCCTTCTCCACCCCCAACTCGTCCTTGACCAGGGCCGGTTCCAGATAGGGCAGTCCGTAGAAGGCGACGTCCCCGTGGCGGTCGGACAGCATCACGGGGGTGCCGCTCGCCGAGGGGTCGGTCCGCAGGTGGATGCCCGCGCGCCCGATGAGTCCGGCGCCGACGCCGAGGCGGCGGGCCGAATCGTGGTTGCCGGAGATCATCACCGTCGGCACGCCCAGGCCGGCGAGGCGGTGCAGGGCGTCGTCGAACAGCTCCACCGCCGCGAGCGGCGGCACGGCGCGGTCGTACACGTCTCCCGACACGACCACCGCGTCGACGGCGTGCTCGCGCACGGTCGCCACGAGGTGGCCGATGAACTCGGCCTGGGCGCCGAGCATGCCGACCCGGTGGAACGACCGGCCGAGGTGCCAGTCGGAAGTGTGCAGAATTCTCATGAAATCGCCCTGGCCTGCATGTCTGCCCTTACTGCGTCCCTGGAACCGGCACGAACCGGCACGGGGCTCGCCGTCGACGTCGACCTCCGCCACGCTAACGCATGGCGCCTCTTGGTCCTTCACCGAACGCCTCTTGTCCCCGGCACCGGGCGATTTCGATGACGTGAACGGCAGCGACCGATGCGGTGGGGTCCGCACCGGACCCCGTGGGGGATCCGCCGTTGCCCGAGGCGGGCGGGGGCGCCCGACGCTCGCGGTCGGGCGTGGTCCCGGTTGTCCTGCCGGTGGTGGGCGTTCCCTCACCCGGCCGCCCGGCTGGGCAGTTGGAACTCGGCGCCGGCCGGCCCCCGGTTCGCCCGGTCGAACCCAGGCACGTCCGGGGTGTCCCCCAGCCGCTCCCGGCTGCCGAAGGTGTCAGCGAGGAACCGCACACGTTCCTTCCCGTCCGCGTGGGACGCGACGGCCACGAAGGTGCCCGTGAAGCGGGGGGGAGGGAAGAGGGCAGTCCGTCACCATCTCGCGCCGTTCGCCGCCGGGAGTCGGTCTCACGGTCGGCGCTGTCCTGTGTGATCCGCACGGCGGGGCATGAATCCGTCCTTACTCGGGACCTCCCCCTCCACGGTGTCTTGATGGGTGACCGGTGCGCCTGGGCTGGCCGGTTCGCCTCCCAGCGCCGTCACCCCGGATTCGCCCCTGGTGCCCGACGGCACGGCCGGAAGTTCCCGTACGCCCCGTCATGACCGAGGCCGCTTACGCCCGTTCCGTACGAGGAGCGGCCGGTATGACGTCGCGGGCCGGTGCGGTGCCCGGTTCACGCGGCGGGGTCACACGTCGCCGTACGTCTCGCCGCCCGGCTCGAAGCGGGCGGTGCCGGCGGTCGCGTCCGCGAGCCAGGACCGGAAGGCGTCCACGTCGGTGTCCGGGAGGGCGATCTCGATCGTGACCTCCTCGCCGTACCGCACGTCCCGCACCTCGCGTCCCGCGTAGCGCAGGTCGTTCTGGATCCTGCCGGCCCGCTGGTGGTCGACGGTCACCGTGGCCAGCCGGAACCGGCGCCGGGTGAGCGTGCCGACGGCGTCCAGCGCTTCGCCGACCACCCCGCCGTACGCGCGGATGAGCCCGCCCGCGCCGAGTTTGACCCCGCCGTAGTAGCGGGTGACGACGGCGACGGCGTACCGCATGTCGCGGCGCAGCAGCATCTGGAGCATGGGGACGCCCGCGGTGCCGCCGGGTTCGCCGTCGTCACTGGCCTTCTGGACGGAGGCGTCCGCGCCGATGACGTACGCCCAGCAGTTGTGGGTGGCGTCGGCGTGCTCCCTGCGGACGGCGGCGACGAACTCCTGCGCCTCCTGCTCGGTGGCGGCCGGGGCGAGCGCGCACCGGAAGCGGGAGCGGTTGATCTCGGTCTCGTGCACGCCCGCGCGGGCGACGGTGCGGTACTCGTCCTGCATCCGGCCAGCCTATGCGCAGCCGTCCGGGCGGGCCGCCCCGGCCGGGGCGGGCGGAGGACGGCTACCGCGCGGGGCCCCGGGGGACGGTCACCGAGGTCAGCAGGGCGGTGCCGGGGGCGAGGTCCGACCAGGCGGTGCCGTGCCAGGTCAGCACGGCGACCGCAGAGGTCGGGAACTTCGTGCGGACCCGGTCGAGCAGGTCGTCCGCGCCGTCGCCGGCCAGGGCCAGGACGAGGTCGGCCAGACCGGGGTTGTGGCCGACCAGCAGCAGGGTGCCGACCTCGGCGGGCACCTCGCGCACCACGGCCAGCAGTCCGGGGACCCCGGCCGCGTACAGCCGGGACTCGTACCGGACCGGCGGGGGCGCGTCCCACTCCGCCGCCGCCAGTTCCCAGGTCCGGCGGGCGCGTACGGCGGTGGAGCACAGGACGAGGCCGGGCGGGCCGACGGCGGCGGCGAGCGCGCGTCCGGCGGCGGGCGCGTCGCGCTCGCCCCGCGCGGCGAGCGGGCGGTCCCGGTCGGGCACGCCCTCGGGCCGGGCGGACTTGGCGTGCCGCAGCACGACCAGCCGACGGGGGACGGCGGCCTCGTCCCGCCCGGCGGGTCCGGCGGCACCGGTGGCCCCGGCGGGTCCGGGTCCGCCTTCGCCGGGGAGCCCGGTCATGCCGGGGACCCCAGGTCCCGGGTGAGGTCGAGGCCGAGCAGCCGGTCGGCGTAGGCGTACGTCTCGAAGCGGGCGCCGTCCGGCACCTCCGGGTCCCGCTCCACCGCGTGGAGCACGCGGAGTACCCCGACCACGTCCAGGTCGTCCTCCCAGGCGGCGCGCAGGTCCGCGCGCACCGTGTCGGGGATGGGCCGCGAGGGCCGGTGCGCCCAGCCGGCGACCGCGCCGCGCCAGCGCCCGAGGGTGTCCGCCGCCTCGTCCAGGGCGGCCGGGCCGAGCCGCAGCGGGCTGCTCCTGGGCCGGGCGAGCAGGGCGAGCCGCAGGACGGCCGGTTCGGCGGGGTGGGGCGGGGCGGTGAGGCCGGCGGGGCCGGTGGCACCGTTGTCGGTGCCGTCCGGCGCGTCGTCGCCCGGCCCTTCCCGGTGGACGGGCGCGACGGCGACGCGGACCCCTTCGGGTGTCTCGCCCCCCTCGCGCACCACGTGCAGGACTTGGGCCTCCCCCAGTCCGGTGCCGACGTCCCGGCCGTCCTCGAAGGGCCGCACGCCGAGGGCGGCGCCCGCCGCGCGCAGTTCGGGCAGGTCACGTTCTCCGTCGAGCAGCGCCCACACCGGGGTGCCGCCGAGTTCCAGGGCGCGCACGAGCAGGTCGGCGACGAGCAGCACGCGCAGGTTCGTCGGATCGAACCCGTGCGTGCGGGCCTCGACGCGGGTGAGGCCCCGCCGGGCGGGGGTGGCGTCCACGAGTTCGCCGGTCCGGGCGTCGGTGATGCGCAGCACGAGGCGAGCGTAGGCGCCCGGGCGGGCCCGCGCAGTCATCTCGCGCGCTTTCGGGGGACGCCGTGGCCGCGGGACGCGACGACGTCCCCTCCACGCGGTCACCCGCTCGTACTCCGGGTGAGCGCGCCGTGCATCGATCGCGGTGCGGACGCCGCTCCGGGCCGGTGTCCCGCCGGGCGAAATAGTCGCGGCCCTCCGGGGGTTCTCCCGGCGTCGAGTCATGTATCCGCAGGGAGGTATCCATGTACGGTGACGCGGAAACGGTCCGCAGGATCCTGACCGGGACGGGCGACACCTGGGCGGTGGTGGGCCTGTCGTCGAACCGGCGGCGCGCGGCGTACGGCGTCGCCCAGGTGCTGCAGCGCTTCGGCAAGCGTGTGGTGCCGGTGCATCCGAAGGCCGAGACGGTGCACGGCGAGCAGGGGTACGCCTCGCTCGCGGACATCCCCTTCGAGGTGGACGTCGTGGACGTGTTCGTGAACAGCGAACTGGCCGGAGCGGTCGCGGACGAGGCGGTGGCCCAGGGGGCCAAGGCCGTCTGGTTCCAGCTGGGCGTGATCGACGAGGCCGCCTACGAGCGGACCCGTGCCGCGGGCCTGGAGATGGTGATGGACCGCTGCCCCGCGATCGAGATACCGCGGCTGGGCCAGGTCTGAGGCCCGCGCCGCCTCCGGCCGCGAGCCGGGGGCGGCGCCCCGGCGCCGGCCGGGTGGCAGCACGTTCGTGTCCCGGGGCGCGCGGCCCCGTGCCCGGTGACGCGCGGCTCAGGCCACTCCCAGCCCCTCCAGCACGACCGCGCCGGGCAGTTCGGCGAAGGCCTTGCCCGGCACCAGGAGTTTGCCCCGCCGGCGTCCGCTGCCGACGAGCACGTACGGCAGGTCGACGACGGCCGCGTCCACCAGCACCGGCCAGTCCGCGGGCAGTCCGATCGGGGTGATGCCGCCGTACTCCATGCCGGTCTCCCCCGTCGCCGTGTCCATCGGGGCGAACGAGGCCTTGCGGGCGCCGAGCCGGCGGCGCACCAGGCCGTTGACGTCGGCCCGGGTGGTGGACAGGACGACGCAGGCGGCGAGGGTGCTCCCGCCGCCCCGCTTGCCCGCCACGACCACGCAGTTCGCCGAGCGCTCGAGGAGGTCCCGGCCGTAGTGCTCGACGAAGACGGCGGTGTCGGCCCACCGCGGGTCCGTGTCGACGTAGAGGATCTGCTCGGCGGGCACGCCGCTGCTCCAGGCGCGGACGGCCGCGGCGACCGGCGCGGTGAGTTCGTCGAGGCAGTCGGGGGCGGGGGTGGCCCGGTCGAAGGTGCCGATGGGTGCGCGCATGCCGGCACGGTAACAGCCGGACGGCGGCCGCCGGCGGGGTGCCCCGGCACGCGGGCGGGGGGCGGTCCGGGCCCCCGGACCGCCGCTCGGAGCCGGGCGGGGTGCGGGCCGCGGTGCTTCCGGGCGTTCGCCGAACCGTACGGCGGGGCCGGGGCTCAGCTCCCCGGTTCGAGCTCGACCAGCCGGTCCGTGCCGTCCCCGGCCGGCCGGTGCGGG
>NZ_LIRG01000365.1 GCF_001419695.1 Streptomyces prasinopilosus | reverse complement strand
CCGCGGTGCCGCCGACGCAGGCGACGTACGCGTTGCCGTGGTCCAGCAGGTGGCGGACGGCGAGCCGGGCGCCGCCGAGGTCGTCGGTGACGACGGCGACGTCGTCGATGGCCTCGGGACGCTCGTGCAGCAGGACCATCCGGGCGTCCCAGGCGTCTATCTCCGCGGCGGCGAGGTCGTTCAGCGCGTGGCTGACCAGGATCAGCCCGGAGACGCGCATGCCGAGGAAGGCCCGCAGGTAGTGGACCTCGCGCTCGGCGACGTAGTCGGAGTTCCCGACCAACACCATCTTCCCGCGCTCGGACGCGGCCTGTTCGACCGCGTGCGCCATCTCCCCGAAGAAGGGCTGGCGCGCGTCCGGCACGATCAGGCCTATGAGATCCGTCCGCCGCGACGCCATGGCCTGGGCGACCCGGTCCGGGCGGTATCCCAGCTGCTTGATCGCGGCGAGTACGCGTTCGCGCGTGGCCGGGGCGACCGGCCTCGGTCCGTTGTTGATGACATAGCTGACGACGGCGGTGGAAGTACCCGCCAGCCGAGCCACGTCATCCCTAGTCACCTTGGCCACGCGCGGAGTCTACGCGGATATAACCGGCCGGGGCAGAGCGTGCACGACCTCGTGAACAGCGCGGAAACCGCTCGCGCACGCGGGCGCGGCGCTCGTGCGGACACCGTTCACGCCTGGGCCCGGGCCTCGGCGGAGTCCAGGACGGCCGTCTCGTCCCCATCCGCCGCCTTTCGGCGGTCGGACCCGGCCTGCTGGCGGCCGGCCTTCACCCTGGCGTCCTCGGCGGCCCGCTCGCCCTTCTCCGGCGTAACGAATCGGTAACCCACGTTCCGCACGGTGCCGATCAGCGACTCGTTCTCGGGGCCGAGCTTCGCGCGCAGCCGCCGCACGTGGACGTCGACCGTCCGGGTGCCGCCGAAGTAGTCGTAACCCCAGACCTCCTGCAGCAGCTGGGCGCGGGTGAAGACGCGGCCGGGGTGCTGGGCGAGGTACTTCAGGAGCTCGAACTCCTTGAAGGTGAGGTCGAGGACGCGGCCCTTGAGCCGGGCGCTGTAGGTCGCCTCGTCGACGGACAGGTCGCCGTTGCGGATCTCCATGGGGGAGTCGTCGCCGACGATCTGCTGCCGGCCCGTGGCGAGCCGCAGCCGGGCCTCCACCTCCGCCGGCCCCGCGGTGTCGAGGAGGACGTCGTCGATGCCCCAGTCCGCGGTCACGGCGGCGAGGCCGCCCTCGGTCACCACGAGGACGAGGGGGCAGCCGGGGCCGGTGGACCGCAGCAGCTGGCACAGGTTGCGGACCTGCGGGAGGTCGCGCCGGCCGTCGACGAGGATGACGTCGGCGCCGGGGGTGTCGACCAGGGCGGGGCCCTCGGCGGGGGCCACGCGCACCTGGTGGAGCAGCAGGCCGAGGGCGGGGAGCACCTCCGCCGACGGCTGGAGGGCGTTGGTCAGCAGGAGCAGTGAACTCATCGCACCCCTCCCTCGAGTCCGTCGAGGGCGCGGTCCCGGCCCCGGGGCTCGGGTCGCGGTGCTGCCCACGACCGGGTCGTCATTCGTACGTGCACGGTTCGCTCGCCCATAACGTCTGGTTCCTCCTCGGTCCCTGCGAGGACGTTTACGGCACTGCTTCGTGCGTTTCGACGGCCCGTACACCGGCGGTTTCCCGCGTCGTATACAACGCTTCCGAAAGCACAAAAGGACCCGGGGGCTTCAGTGCCCGAGTCCTCTTCCCGGGAGAATAGCCGACACGGGCACCGGTCCGTCAGGTCGCGCGGCACGTTCGACCCGTGATCCGCATGTCACGACACGTGGTGCGACACGTGCGGTTACCTGGGACGGTACGTCTTTTCGGGCGTTCCCGCGCACGCTGGACAGCACGCGGAGTGATTCCGTACACAACCCGCCGGCGGCCGGGGGAATGCCCGGGGAGGACGTCCGCGACCCCCTTCCTTGACCTCACGCGAGTGAGCGCGCACGCGCCCGCGGGGACGCGGGCCGCGCGGCGCCGGGCGGGACCGCCGTGCCGGACGGGGACCGGGCCGCGGCCGCGGCGGGCTAGCCTGACCGTGTCCACTGTCAAACATTGAGGAACCAGCAGATGGCAAAGGTCACGGTGCGGTACTGGGCCGCAGCCAAGGCCGCGGCCGGGACGGCCGAGGAACCGTACGAGGCGGTCACGCTCGCCGAAGCGCTCGACGCGGCGCGCGAGCGGCACCCCGGCGAACTCACACGTGTCCTGCGGCGGTGCTCGTTCCTCGTCGACGGTGATCCCGTGGGCACCCGCGCACATGAGACGGTACGGCTGGCCGACGGCGGCACGGTCGAGGTGCTCCCGCCGTTCGCAGGAGGGTGAGCGATGACCAACCAGCCGTATCAGGGCCATGAGGGGTACGACGGGTACGACGGACACCGCGGGGGCGGCGAGGGCCACGACCCCTACGGCCCGCCCCCTCCCGGACACCAGTACCGGCCCCAGTGGCCCGAAGGACAGGCGCAGGAGCCCGCGCAGGCGTGGCCGGGAGAGCGGCAGGCGTACGACGATCCGCAGGCCGCCCAGCAGTACACGCAGCAGTGGCAGGGACAGACCTGGGAGACGCAGCTGCAGCCCCCGGTCCCGCCGACGGCCGCGGAGGAGACGTCGTACCTCCCCCAGCACACCGGACAGGCCCCGCCGCCCCCGCAGGCTCCGCGGACCCCTCCGGGGCATGCCGGACAGCCGGGGTATGCCGGACAGCCGGGGCAGGGTGACGGCGGCGACCTCGGCGGGCCCGCGGTGTACGCGGGGTACGGGGTGGCCTCCACCTACGGGGCGCCGGTCACCGGCACCCCTGGCGATCCCCGGACCGGTGCCGGTGCGGGCGCCCCCGCCGGGGCCGCGCCCCCGCCCGTCTCCGCCGCACCCGCTCCGCCCGCCGCGCACCCGGCCCCGGCCGCCGCCGACGTCCCGGACGGCCCCGGGTACGGGCCCGCCACCCTCGCCGGGAACACCCGGGTCACGGACGCGCAGCGCGCCCGCGCCGAGGGACGTTCGCCGATCATCGAGCCCGGCATGCAGCCGGCGGCGCTCACCGCGCTGCTGGGACTGCTGATCGCCGGCGGGGCGGCGCTGGGCACGTACGCCCTGCTCGTGCCGCTGGTGGCCCTCCAGGGGCTCACCGCGGCCGGCTGGTTCCGGCTGAACGGCATGTGGCCCGCGCGCCAGGGCATCGCGCTGGGCTTCCTCGGGGCGCTGGTCGCGGACGTGGCGCTGCTCGCGTCCGACCGGTCGCCGGCGGCGATCCTCGGCACGCTCGGCGTGTGGGTGCTGCTGTCGCTGGTGCTCCAGCTCCGGTCGCACGCCGATCCCGACGAGCGGATGTACGGCCTGACGGCGACGGTCGCCGCGGCCGCGCTGGCGATCGTGGCGAGCGGCTACCTGGCGGCCGGCGCCGACGCGGTGACCGTCGGCGGGACCGCGGTGGCGGCGGCGGTCGTGGCGCGGGCGCTGCCCCTGCCGACGCCGGCGTCCGTGGTGGCCGCGCTGCTCGTGGCGGCCGGTGCCGGCGCGCTGGCCGGCGGGATGACGGACTTCGGCGCCTCGGGCGCGCTGATCGGCGCGGGCGCGGCGGTCTGCGCCCTGGCCGGCCACCGCGCCGCGAGCTACGACTACCCGTCCCGGTTCGTCCACTTCACGGCCGGGGTGGCCCTGCCCCTGGCCGCGGCGGCACCGGCGGTGTACGTCCTGGGCCGCGTCGCCGGCTGACGCCCCGGCCGCCCCCGGGTCCCCGGGGGCGGCCGGGCCTCCTCCGGGTCCCCGGGGGCGGCCGGGCCTCCTCCGTCTCCCCCGCCGGCGGG
>NZ_LIRG01000364.1 GCF_001419695.1 Streptomyces prasinopilosus | reverse complement strand
GCCCCGGCGACCGTCGCCGGCCACCCCGGCGGCGCGCCGACCGGGCCGGACGTGCCGCCCCGGCCCACCACGGCGGCCCTCGCCCCCCGCATCACCGCCGCCTTCGAGGCCGAGCACGTCGAGATCGACGCCGTCTGCCTGACCGCGGCGTCCCTCACCCTCGCCATCGGCGAACCGCTGCGCCAGATCCACGCCGGGCGGATGAAACCGGCCAAGGTCGACGTCCGCGTCCTGCTGCCCGGCAGGAACATCGACCTCGCCTTCCCCGTGGCGGTCGGGGACCTGGGCCGGGACCGGGACGGCGACCGGGGCGGGGACCCCGTGCACGAGCGGTGGCTGGCGGTGCGCAACGCCCAGGGGCAGGTGCTCCGGCACCATCTGCTCGCCCTGCGCGCCACCCACGGCGTCGACGTGCGGGTCACCTTCCGGGCGCTGCCCTTCACCCCGCCGGTGAAGCTCTACCTGCTCAACGGCGTGGAGGCGCTGTTCGCCTACTACACGCCGGCGCGCGGCGAGGCCCGGATCGGCCGGGAGGACGTCCAGACGTACGACGCGCAGGGCAGCCGCTCCGCGCTGTTCGCGTTCGGGCGGGATGCCGGGATGCGGGACGGCGCCTTCGTGGCGCAGTCCCGGCTGTGGTTCGACGCGTTGTGGGAGACCATCAGTTCGGAGCTGCGGCTCACGGGCTGACGTCTCCCTGCCCCCGCGGCCGGGGGCCCGGCACGTACGGGCGGTTCAGAGCGCGGGCCGCGCCACCAGCAGGGCGAGCAGGACGGCGCCGGCGGAGCTGACGCCCGGGCTCTTGGCCTTGACGCCGACGGTGAGCAGCAGCAGGCCGAGGAGGCCGGCGAAGCCGTACTTCCATTCGACGTACTGCTCGAGGGTGACGACGAGGATCGCGGAGACGAGAGCGAGGACTGGCACGATGTTCCCCCTTCGTGCTGCTTCGTGCTTTCCTGTGGACGGAAGCGGAACTTCCGCCAACTCGGTCAAGTTGGTTGCCAACTCTGGCTATGTTGTCCCCACTTGGCCGGTGCTTGTAAACAACTTCCAGGCAACTCCCCATAGATAGACCAAAGTTGTAGCGTTCGGTCGTGGCCCAGGAGAACGTCGCAGTGAACGGCAACAGCAGGAAATCGCCCCAGGAGATCGCCGACATCCTGCGCGAACGCATCCGCGCCGGGGAACTCAGGGTCGGCGAACGCCTGCCGACCCAGGCCGAACTCGCCGAAGAGTTCGGGGTGGAGCGCGGCGTCGTCCGCCAGGCGCTGCGCATCCTCGCGGACGACGGTCTGCTGAGCAACGTCAGCAAGGGCAGCCCGCCCCGGATCGCGGAGCCGGCCCCGGCGTCGGACGAGCCCCAGCCGGCCGTGGTCGGTCTCGCCCCCCGTCTCACCGAGGCCTTCTCCGCTCCGCACGTCCGCGTCGACGTCGTGTCCCACACCTCCGAGACGCTGATGGTCGCCGTCGGTGAACCCGTCCGGCTGATCCACGAGGGCAGGCTCCGCCCCGAGTCGATCGAGTTCCGCGTCCTCCTGCCGTCCCGGACCATCAACCTGGCCTTCCCCGTCCCCGTCGACGAGGGCACCGGCGACGGCGACCCGGTACACGAGCGCTGGCTGCGGATGCGCAACGCCCAGGCCCAGGTGCTCCGGCACAACCTGCAGACCGTCCACCACACCCACGGCATCGACGTGCGGGTCACCTTCCGGGCCCTGCCCTTCACCCCGCCGGTGAAGCTCTACCTGCTCAACGGGCAGGAGGCGCTCATGGGTTACTACCTGCTCGCCCGGCGCGAGGAGGAGTGCGACTCCCGCAGCCTGGACGTGTACGACGCCCTCGGCTCCCAGTCCCTGCTCTTCTCCTTCACCCGGCAGGCCGGGCAGCGGGACCGGGCGTTCGTGGCGGAGTCCCAGAAGTGGTTCGACGCCCTCTGGGAAACCATCACGACGGACCTGACACTCTCCTAGTGACTTCTGACGCGACGCGGACCGGACCGGTGGCACGGGGGACCGAGGACGACCGGAAGGGCCGCGTCGGTCCCGCCGGACTGGAGGAACTGGTCCGCGACGCCCGGCTCGTGCTGTGGGACTTCGACGGGTCCGTCTGCCGCCTCTTCGCGGGCCGTGCGGCACGGCTGGCGGCGGCGGACCTCGTCGAGTGGCTGGAGGACCGGGGTCTGCACGGCCTGCTCACGGAGTCCGAACGCGAGGCGCCGCACCCGCACGCGGTGCTCCGCGCCGTCGCCCGCGGGCACCCCGGTGGCGACCTGGTGGCCGAGCTGGAGGAGCGGGTCACCCGTCAGGAGATGCCGGCCGCGTCCTCGGCCTGGCCCACCCCCTACGCCGACCCGCTGATCCGCACCTGGACCGCGGCGGGCGCCCGGCCGGCCATCGCCTCCGACACCTCCCCTCGCGTGATCCGCGCGTACCTGGCGACCCGCGGCCTCGTCGACTGCTTCGCCCCCCGCATCCACGGCCGGACCCGGGACCTCGGGCAGCTGAAGCCCGACCCCGGTTCCCTGCACCGCGCCCTGAGCGCCACGGGGGTCGCCGCCTCCCGTGCGCTGATGATCGGGAACATGCCGGCGGACCACGAGGCCGCCCTGCGGGATTCCGGTGCCGGGACCGTCCTGGACTCGCTGGAGCCGCTGTTACGGCTCCTCCGCCGCTGAAACCGGTCCCGGGGCCCGGCCGGAGCCCGGTCCCCGCCCGCCGCCGGGAGCGGGATCACGGTTCCCGGCGACGCCCGGGCCGGCCGCGGGCCCCGGCCCCCACGGCCCGCCGCCCCACGGCGACCGGCCCGGGACGGTCGCCGTGGGGCGGCGGGCCGTGGGGGCCGGGGC
>NZ_LIRG01000363.1 GCF_001419695.1 Streptomyces prasinopilosus | reverse complement strand
CGGCGGCGGTGACCGGGCCGCGGGGCCGGTGTCGTGGCGCTGGCTCGGTACCGCCGGCTGGCGCATCGACGTCGGCGACCGGACCGTGCTCTTCGATCCGTACCTCACCCGCTTCCGCACGGGCCTCTTCGACGGCGCCTTCGACCCGGGGACCCGCCTGCGGACCCGGCCGGAGGTCGTGGACGCGCACGTCGGCCGTCCCGAACTCGTCCTGGTCAGCCACTCCCACTGGGACCACCTCGGCGACGTGCCGCACATCGCCAGGACCACCGGGGCCCGCGTCGTCGGCACCGAGACCACGTACCACCTGCTGGTCTCCCTGGGGGTCGACGCGGGGCAGATCTCCGTGGTGAAGGGCGGCGAGGTGCTGGACTTCGGCGGGGGCGTCACCGTGGAGGTCGTGCCGAGCCTGCACAGCCGCAACAAGAAGTGCGCCTACTTCGCCCCGGGCACGCTGAACGCCCCGCCCGCGAGGGTCCCCAGGACCATCTCGGACCTGCCGGAGGGCGACACCCTCGCCTTCCGGGTGACGGCGGGGGAGGGCGGGCCGTCGGCGTTCCTCATGGGCGCCAGCGACTTCTCCGAACGGGCGGTGCGGGGCCTGCGGCCCGACCTCGCGATGGTCGCCGTGCCCGCGGGCACCGCCACCCACCGGTACGTGCCCCGGCTGCTGCGCGCGCTGGACGGTCCGGGCGTCGTCGTCCCCGTCCACTGGGACAACTTCGAGGTACCGCTGGGCGGCGCCCCCGTACGGGACCCGTCGATGGACCTGGAGGCGTTCCTCGCCCAGGTCGCGGAGGCGTCCCCGGCGACGCGGGTCGTCGTCCCGGATCCCCGCACCGTGTACGACGCCGCGATGCGTCCGGGGGGACGCCGGTGAGACCGGTTCCCCGCGGGCCCGGGGTCCCGGAGGGCCGGGCCCACGGGGACTCGGGCCCCCGGGAAGTCCGGTCCCCCCGGAATCCCGGGCCCCGGCCCCCGGGAACCGCGGTCCCCGGGAGCCGAGACGGCGAGGTAGACGGATCATGACCTGGGTACTCGTTCCGTCCTGACGGACAACGTGAACCGATCACCGGCCGGAGGCGGACATGAGCGACGAGAACAGGGCGGACGACGTCTACCAGCCCACCGGGACCAACGAGGAGCAGGAGGACGCGGCACCGCTGGACCTGCAGGACGCGGTGGACGAGCGTTCGTACGACGACCTGCTGGACGAGGGCTACTCCCCGCCGGAGAAGCCGCTGGGCGTCACCAGGACCGGTACCACGGCCGCCGAGCAGTACGAGGGGGAGTCCCTCGACGAGAGGCTGAGCCAGGAGGTCCCCGACGTGGAGGTGCCGGCCGGGGACGGCGTGGGCGACCTGCCCGGCGGCGAGGGGGAACCCCGGGACCCGGAGGCCGGCACCGACCGCGCGGGGCGCCTGGTCGCGCCGGACGAGGGCACGCGGACGGACACCACCGCGGAGCTGGTCGCCGACGACCGGGGCATCGACGGCGGGGCGGCGGGCGCCGAGGAGGCCGCGGTCCACGTGGTGCCCGAGGAGCAGCTGCCCCCGGCGGACGAACGGGGGGAATGAGAGGAAGGTCATCATTCGTCCGGACCCGGGTACCCGACGCCGTGCGGAACGACCGCAGGCGAGGAGGGATCAATGAGCACGGTCAGGGAAGCGGTGGACGTCGAGGTGCCCGTCCACACCGCCTACAACCAGTGGACGCAGTTCGAGGACTTCCCGAAGTTCATGGAGGGCGTCGAGGAGGTGCGGCAGCTCGACGAGCGGCGCAACCACTGGAAGACCAGCATCGGCGGGGTGCGGCGCGAGTTCGACACCGAGATCGTCGACCAGCTGGCGGACGACCGGATCACCTGGCGGTCCGTCGACGGCGACACCCGGCAGCGGGGATCGGTCAGGTTCGAGCGGCTGGACGACACCCGCACCCGGGTGGAGCTCACCATGGACGTCGAGCCCTCCGGCATGGCCGAGAAGGGCGCCGACATGCTGGGCGTGATCGACCGCCGGGTCAAGGGTGACCTGCACCGCTTCAAGGAGTACATCGAGCAGCACGGCGGGGAGACGGGGGCCTGGCGGGGCCGCATCCGGCCCGTGGACTCCGGCCCGGCCCACTGAGGACGGGCCCGACGGACTCCGCGCACGTCCGTCACGGAGGTCCGTGACCGGGTGCGCGGCGACGAGGACGACGAGAGCGCTCCTCCGGTCCTGCGACCGGAGGAGCGCTCCGCCTGCGGCCGGAAGCGGGGGCGGCCGCCCGGCCCCCTGCTCGGTTCAGTCCTCGCCCCGCACCACGTTCCACTCACCTTCCCGCCGCGTCCGCCCCGCGTCGCCGTCGGCCGCCGCGCGGTCGATCGTCGCGCGCTGGCAGGTGCGGATGCCCTGCCCGCGCAGACGGCGTGCCCTCGCCCAGCCCGTCTCGGACGGGCGCACGGTGTCCTTCTTCCCGACTTCCACAGTCACGACGGTCCATCTTCCTTCTGATTCAGTCCTGTCGGGTGCCGGTTCGGTACCTCACCCCGTACCGCTCCCTGTGCCGGGTGTCCATTCGGGGCCGTGGAAAACACGGGGGCGGGCGCACCGGGGGCGTCCCGCCCCGGCCGTCGCCCGCGCCGGGTCATGACAATCCGGTCCCCGGTTGTCACTGCCATGCCATACGCTGCGTCTTCGGCGGCGTCCACGCACCGTTCCGGTGCGAGGGGGGAAAGCGCGGCCGTTCCTTTCGTTCCAGCCCGGTGGGAACCGGGCTTCCTCTGTGGGGGCACATCACTGTGCGCAGACGCAGCACGTCGATCGCGACGGCACTCGCGGTCATCCTCGGTTCCACGGCCCTGACCGCGCTGACGGCGGGGCCGGCGGCGGCCGACTCCGCGAAGATCCTTCCGGTGAGGTCGGTCGGCGACATCGTCGTGGACGGCACCCACCGGCGGGTCTACGTCTCCGACCCGACCGGCGGCAGGATCGTCGTCACCGACTACGCGGGAACCGTGAAGGCGACCCTGACCGGGCTCCCCGGCGTGACCGGCCTCGCGCTGTCCGCCGACTCCGGGCAGGTCTACGCGGCCGTCAAGGACGGCAACCGGATCGTCTCGGTGGAGACGGAGACGTACACCCGGACCGCGAGCCACCCGGTGGGCGCGACCCCCGGCGACCTGGAGGTGGTGGACGGCCGGATCTGGTTCGCCCACGGCACGGACTTCGGTTCGCTCGACCTCTCCGGCGCCGAACCCGTCGTCCGGCTCGCCCAGCGGGGCGACGTCGGCTTCCACGGCGGCTTCGGGATGTTCCTGGCCTCCGACCCGGCCGTCCCGGGCGTCCTGGCGGCGGGCAACGGCGGCGACCTCGCCGTGTACGACGTCTCGGCCGACGGGGCCGCCCTGCGGGTCAAGGGCCGCATGAACACCGGCGTGAAGCAGCTGGACCTGACGCCCGACGGCAGCCAGGTCCTCACCTCGTGGGGCGACCCGGACTACGGCTACGGCATCGGCGCCTACGCGACGACCGACCTCGCCGAGCAGGAGGGCTACCCGATCGACGCCTACCCGAACGCGGTGCGGGTCGCGCCCGACGGCAGCGTCGCGGGCGGCAGCTCCTCCTGGTACGACCCCGACGTCCACATCCACCGCCCCGGTGACCCGGTGCCGGTGCGCGAGTACGACTTCCCCAACACCGGTGACAGCAGCGGCGCCGACACCCTCGTGGACGGGGCCCTCGCCTGGGCGCCGGACGCCAGCCGGGTCTTCGCCGTCTCCGTGAACACCCACGGCACGTACACCCTGCGCGCCCTGACCGACCCCACCAGGGAACTGCCCACCCTCAAGGTGTCGGCGCCCGCCAAGGCGGAACGGGCCAAGAAACTCACCGTCACCGGCAGGCTGACCTCCAAGGAGACCCCCGCGGCGGGCACCGTCCTGAAGGTGACCCGCACGGACCTCGAGACACCGGACGGCAAGGCGCTGGCGGGGGTCAGGACGAAGGCGGACGGCAGCTTCTCCTTCACGGACACCCCGCCCGTCGGCGGCAAGGTCACCTACAAGGTCTCCTACGCGGGCGACGCCACCCGCGCGCCCGCCTCCGGCTCCGACACGGTGGAGGTCTCGCGCAAGGCGACCTCGCTGAGCCTGAACAACAACGGCAAGCTGTACGCGTACGGCAAGGACGTCACCTTCACCGCCCACCTCGGCACGACGTACAAGAACCGCACCGTCGCGATCTACGCGGACCCCTTCGGCTCCGACAAGCCGAAGAAGCTGCTGAAGAAGGCCAAGGTCAACTCCAAGGGCAACCTGTCGGCGGTGGTCGACATGACCCGCGACACCGCCGTCACCGCGGTCTTCGCCGGCGACGCCCGCCACGCCGCCAAGACCGTCAAGTCCACGGCGTACGCCGGGGCCAAGGTCTCCACCAGCGTCTCCGGGCACTACAAGACGGGCAGGATCGGCTCCACGACGTACCACTACTTCCGCAAGAAGACCGACCCGGTGTTCACCACCACGATGAACCACTACACCGGCCGCCACCAGCGCTTCCAGGTCCAGGTGTACGTGCAGGGCTCCTGGTACGACGCGGGCTCCGAGTACTTCGCCCTGTCCGGCGGCAGGTCGGTCGTGAGGCTGGAGGCACCGGGCGAGTCCGGCGTCCGCGCCCGCGTCCGCTCGTCGTACGTCAACGGCTCCTCCGGCGACACCGTCAACTCGACCACCCACGGCGCCTGGAAGTACGTCAACTTCACCAACTGACGCCCCTCCACCGGCCGCCGCCGGTACGCCCCGCCCGGGCTCGCCCGGGTCCACCGGTTGTTCCGGTGGGCCCGGGTCCGCCGGGGCGGGGTCGGTCCGTGAGGTCAGTTCACGGTGAAGTAGTAGTCCTGTTCGGCCAGTTCGATGCCCGAGCGAGTCGTCGCGTGGACCGTGAGGTAGTGGAAGCCGTCCGAGTCCGGGGTCCATTCGACGCGCGCGGTGCGGTCGGCGCCCGCGGCGACCGTGGTCCGAGGGCCCCCGTCGAAGGAGTACGTGTAGCTCACGACGTCTCCCGCCTTCGGCGCGAAGGCGAAGGTGCCCGGGACGCCGACACCGCCGCCCGACCGGTTCTCGGGGTAGGTGTCCGAGGTGACGGTGGGCGTCGTGTCGTGGGTGATGTGCCACGACGCCGCGTCGCTGACCCAGCCGTTCGCGCTCCTGCTGGTCACCTCGAGGAACGTGCCGTGGACGCCGTCGAGGACGAGTTCCACCCGCGCCGTGCCGTCCTCCTCCGCCGCGACGTCGACGGTCTCGGTGCCGCCCCGGCGGTCGTCGGTGCGTACGGAGTAACCGACGACCGGGCTCGTCGACTGGAGTGCCGCGTCGGGCCGGAGCGTGAACGTGGTCCTCTCGCCGAACTCGGGCGACGGGACGGCCGGGGTGACGGTCGGCGCCGTGGAACCGACGCGGAACATGTAGTGGGTGGCCGCCGAGCTGTTGAGGGCCCGGTCCAGGCTGCGCACCGAGAACGTCATGACGCCGGAGCCCCTCGGCGGGATCAGGCTGAGGGTCGCCGAACCGCCGGGGGCGTCGGCGCGCTTGAACTGCGTGGTGTACGTGTACGGGTCGACGGGCCGCGGGATGCCGTGGTCGCCGATCTCGGTGCCGATGGCCGAGAAGTCCTGCGTCCAGCTGAACTGGAAGCCGGTGACGTCCTCGACGCCGTTGGCGTCCATCGTGAACGTGACCGGCTCGCCGCCCTGGTTCCACCCGTCCGGAGGGTAGTTCGGCGAGGAGAGGGTGGGCGCGTTCGCGGGCCGGGTGTTGTCGACCGTGACGTAGCAGGGGGCCGACCGCTCCGAGGCCGTGTCCCCGGCGACCGTCTGCGCCTGCCAGGCGTAGGTCAGCCCGTCGGTGAGCGCGGCGGAGGGCACGGTGGCGGAAGCCTCGAACCCGGGCAGGGCACGCTCACGGGAAACCGTCGTGACCTGGGCCGGATCGGTGACCGGCCAGATCCGGTACCGCACGGTCACCGGGGAGTCGCCGGTGGTGCCGGGAATGCCCATGACGACCAGGCCGTCGCGGGTGTCGAGGTGGGTGGGCCGGTCCGCGTCGGCCGAGCAGTGCTGGTAGCCGTTGAACAGCTGGGTGGGGGCGGTGACCGTCCCCTCGGCGGCGCTCGCGGGCGACGCGAGGGCGGTCAGTGCCAGGCCGAGGACGCTCAGAGGGGCGAGGACGGCACGTGATCTCGCGCCGGAGGACATGGTCAAGTGCTCTCTCCCTGTCGAATGCCGGTAAGCGCGTTCCCGATCCGCACGAATGTGCGGAAGGCGGGGTGGCGAGGGGATCGTACGGCGCTGTCCCGGCGTGACGCAGGGGAATTGACGGGGCGTGGGGAACGCGAAGGACGGATGCGTGACCCGTGCGGGCCCTCCGCCCGCACGGGCCGGCCGGCGCACCGGGATCACCCCGTCCGGGGCCGGGGCCGGTGCCGTGGCCTGTGCCGTGGCCGGGCGGGTACGCCGGGATCCCGGATCGCGGGCGGCGGGGGCGGTCCGGCGAGCCCCGTCCCGAAGGCGGACCGAGGAGCCTTCGCCCCGAAGGAGGCCCGCCGAGCCCCGGTCCCGAAGGCGTCCTGGGCCCGGAGACGCCCGGGACGCCCCGCGGCCGGCCATGGCGGCCGCGCGTCCCCTGCGGTTAGGGTCGGTGCCGGGCGTGGTCGGGCGTGGTCGAAGAGGGGATCCGGGGATGCGCGGGACGGTGGCGGCGGTCAGCAGCAACGGCGAGTACGCGTTCACCAAGCCGAACCGGGACGCCATCACGCTGCTCGCCGGGCTCGGTGTGGAGGGTGACGTCCACGCCGGTGTGACGGTCAGGCACCGCTCGCGGATGGCTCAGGACCCGACCCGGCCGAACCTGCGCCAGGTCCACCTCATCCACGAGGAGCTCTTCGCCGAGGTCGGTGCGGAGGGATTCGAGGTGACGCCCGGCGACCTCGGGGAGAACGTCACCACCCGCGGCATCGACCTGCTCGGTCTGCCGGTGGGCACGCTGCTGCGCCTCGGCGACGACGCGGTGCTGGAGGTGACCGGCCTGCGCAATCCCTGCCGGCAGATCGACACCTTCCGCAAAGGCCTGCTGAAGCGGGTGGCCGGCCGCGACGCCGACGGGAACCCCGTGCGCAAGGCCGGCATCATGAGCATCGTCAAGGAGGGCGGCACGGTGCGCCCGGGCGACACGATCACGGTCGAGCTGCCCGAGGGGCCGCACCGGCCCCTGGACCGGGTCTGACGCCTCCGCCGGGCAGGCCGCGGCTTTGCCGCCTCCTCGCGTGAACGGAGGTCACGGGTGCCGTGCCTCCCGCGGCGAGGTCCCCGGCAATCGCGTGACAGGCGGCCGGCTGCCGACGGCCGGAACGATGCCCGCGGTGACGGTGCCGGGCGGCACCGGGCGGCTCCCGGGCGTGCGGGGGAGGCGTCACACGACCAGGGTCACCACCATGGCGATCAGTCCCACCACCACCAGTGCCACCACCGCCATGATCAGGACGATCGGCATCGGCCCCCACCCCTTGCGCAGCTCGGGCGGCTCCGGATGCGAGATGCCGTACGTGCCGCCCTCGGCGGGGGGCGTCTCACCGGGGGAGATGCCCCCGCTCGGTGCGGCCCCCGGGGTTCGCCTCGGGTCGGGATCGGGAGTTGTCATGGCGCACGCTCCTCTGGGTGTTCGTCTGGCTGTGGGCCGGTTCTCCCCGGTGGCGCACCGTCCTCGTAGGGACGGGGCGCCTACGCGTCGGGCCTCGCGGCACCGAGGGCGCCGCGGACCGGCTCGGGGCCGCGCTCGACGGCCGGGTCCGCGGGGGAGACGACGCCCGCCGCGTGCCCGCGCGTCACTTCCGCCGTGCGGGCCACGACCGTCACCGACGCCGGGGGCTCGACGGTCGCCGGGGCCCTCGTCGTGACGTCGCCGGCACGCTGGGCCATGGGGCCCTCCCTCCGGGGGAGTGGGTGGGCGGTGCGCTGTCCGCCGGTCGGCCTGCCGAGTACCCGTGGGCGACCGGTCCTCACGTGGTCATTGGGGGGCGTGTGGGTGAGGGCCGGGGCCGGGCCCTGCCGCTCGTCGGGCGCCGCTGAGCTTCCCCCTGCCCGCCAACCGGCCTTCTGCCCGCCGGTTCCCGCCCGCCGGCTCCCCTCCCGTCGGCCCGCCGGCCGCACCGGGTCCCGTGGAGGCGGGGTGCCCGGTGCGGCCGGCGGCGGACGTGGCGTGGGA